>CAYOHQ010000186.1:0-6967 GCA_964403805.1 uncultured Thioalkalispiraceae bacterium
GAATAATAAAACTGAATTGATAGCCCTGTAATAGAAATTAGCATGGCTGATAATCTAATTACCTTTTTTCGTAATGATTTTTCTTCATTTAAATACCTTATAATATTAACCGCGAAACCATCATAAAAATATAAAATTATATATCCAAACAAGCCGATTAAAAACCCAATAAATATTTTTTCTGTGCGGCTCAGATGAATACCAAAACTCTCATTATCTTTTGGTTTTATGTTATTTTCATTACTAAGTATTCTAGTTCCATTGAAATTTTTCACCCAATTTTTTGCAAGGGCCTTTGCTTTTTCAATATCGAGATTTGATATTTTACTAGAATAAAATTTTAAGGTGTTTTTAGCGTCCTTAGACCACGGGCTTGCTAGAAGTAACCACTTATAACCAGTAACATGATCTGTTTTTACTTGATCTCCATCTAAATATAGCTCTGCTAAACGAAACTGTGATTCAATATGACCTTGTTCCGCAGCTTTTAAAAATAATTCAATTGCTAGATTAATATCATTCTTAAGTATCTGTTTTCCATTATCTTCTACAATATAACCATCTTGATATCTAGTAGCTAATAAATATTGTGCTTCTGCAACACCTTGTTCAGCAGCTTGTTGATACCATTTTAACGCTTCATCATATGTGGATATACTCTCATATAAATAATTTGCTAACCTGAATTTTTCTCTACCCGTACCATTTTCACCTGCCATGCGAAGTAATTCACCTTTAACGCGATGATCACGCTGCAGTTCAGGAATAAGTTTATACGCTTCCAATTTTTTAATTAGATTTGTATCAAACTTATTATATTTTTGATCAGTTGACTTTCGGTACCATAACAATGCTTCACTATAATTTCTATCGACACCTCTACCTCGTAAATACATCAATGCTGTATAAAATTGTGCTTCAGGATTGCCTTTAGTTGCAGATTTTTTAAACCAATAAAAAGCTTTTTTATAATCTTTAATTACATCTTGACCAATATAGTGCATAAAAGCAATGTTAAGCTCAGCTTTAGAATCTCCGTATTTTGTAGATAACTCTTCAAACATATCATATGCTTTTGAGTAATCTCTTTTGTCGTAAGCAATTACAGCATTTTCAATAGTTACTGCGTAAATTGACATTATTTTAGTGATTCCAACAATAATGGCTAATAGTATAGCTAAACCAAAAAATGTATAAAATTTAAAAATTTTTTTCATTACAATTCACTAGGTTTAAAACCAAAAACAGTATTATAGCCAGATGTACTAATTTTAATACAATCGTTTACTATCTTGATTAATCTTTAAATCATTGAACTTTTTTATTGATAAATTCCAGTATACCGAGCGCTTCTTGATCTCCAGCTTTTGCAGCTCTTTTTATCCAACTTAAAATTTCCGGATCAAGCTCTCTTAAATTACCAATTTCTAAATTAATATCGTTTTTTCGTACACCCTGTAAGTGTGCCATAGCCATAAGTGCTTTTGGATGATTTTGATCAATCGCTTCTTTAATCCAGTAGTCACGAAGCTCAACCAATTTTTTGTTACAATTATGTTCGTAGTTAACATCACTTTTTTTAATAAAACATTTTTCTACAATTTCACAGCTTTTAAGTTCAATATAAAGATCGTATGTAAAAAAAAGTAAATACTTAGCATCCGGAATATTATTTTCAGCTAATTTTTTATATCGAAATAATAATGCTTTTTTTGATTCGATAGAATGAGCATCAAGAATTTCAAGCTCTTTATTGAGCAGAGAAGTATCTGGATCAAATTTTTTGGTTGTCTTAGCCGATTGTGAATCTAGGCACATATCTGGTGATTTATCACTACAGGATAAAATACTAAAGCAAACCATTAAAATAACTAAATATTTTAAACTGGTTGATAAATTTTTATAGAAAATTGTCGATATGTACTCAAGTTTCATAAAATAGTGTTTCCATTGCATCTTCATCGTAACCTTCAAATGGAATATCGTCCATGGTTTTATCGTAATGTTTAAATATGGCTAATTGTTGTTTAATAAAATATACGTCCGGGATGTCTTTGGTCTTATCCATAAAGGTGGAAATAAAATTCCAGTAAAGTTTAGCCGAATACGCATCTATAACCCCGGAACCGAAATAAAGGGCATAACGACTGCAAGCGCGTTGGCCTTTTGGTTTTAGTTTTGGGTATAAATACGTTCGGTATTGATTCATGCCATGTTGGCTCATAGCGCGAGCAGTATAAAGCTCTAACTCAGAAAAAGGTAATACGTAAGATTGTGCCATAAACTTTTTTGGCAAATAGACATTTCCGGTGTCTCGATCGAATATAAATAAGTCATTGGTACTTAAAAATGAACGTTTAAAAATTCGATAAAGTATAAATGAAAATATAAAACCAGTTATTGCAGTGTATAATGTGTAAATATAAATATCCGAATTCTTATAATAGAGAAATATGGTGAGTATGACGGATAAACATGCAAGTACAAAAAAAACTAAACCAAAAGCCCCAATATTTATACTAATTGAATTAGGATTATCAATTAACATTCGGTGTCCATCACAAAAATAATTAGCGCGTTCAGTGAAATTATCATCGTCACCCGCTAATGGACCCTTGTATCCAAATAAGTACACAAAGGATTTTTTGTTTTTCTCTAAATTGGCAGTTGCTTTAGCTGTTTGTGATGCCAATGGTAAGTTATTATTTGGGTTTACTTTTTTCATAAAAGTATCTCATTATTTTTAACTAAATTTTGCTTGTTGTTGGATGTAATTAGCATCTTTTTTAATAGCATCACAAATATCATTAAATTGGTTTTTGACTCTTGTATTCAGTTGATTAGCCCTTGTCAATTTAATGAAACATGTCATTGATGCCCAACCTGACAGGGCTGTGCTATTTAATTTTGGATCTTTATTGGTTGGATTTTGTGGCTGAGTAATGTTTATGTTATTTTTTAGTGGTAGTGAATAACCTAACATACCTCCTGTAAATGCTTTTTGATTGATTCCGTTTGGATGTGACTGAACGCGCATCCGTATTTTAAGACTGCTACCTTGTGCCACACTACGCATGTGTTCAAAACTACAATGAGTAGGGAATTTAATTTTATAACCTGGTTTGCCTTGTAATAAATGAATGGAGGCGTGTTCCCATATTTGTTGGATATCAATACCGGCGGTTTTTTTGGATTTGCCACTAGCAGCGACATCAAATCGATGCCAGCTATTAGTTTTATAATCATGATAAGAAAATTCACGAATTAAGCCGCTTTTACCTAAGGTAAAGCCGGGGGTGTTAATTGTAAATTCGGTTGCACTGATCGCATTCTTGCCATTATTATAAACTGCACGACCGTTTGATTTGTATTCGATGGTTGGGCCTTGTAACTGATTCATCAGTTCTAAATAAGCATGTTCGGGATTGTCCAACATTTTTTTAAACTCTCCCTCACCTGGATTCTGGCCGAAAAAACAATGTTTTAGCCAGGTGTCTAATTTACTGTCTGCAAACCAAAGAACAATAAAACCAATTACTGCAACCAGCACAGCTCCCAGTCCAAGTGTTATACCACCAAAAATCATAAACGCAACACTGACCAGAACACTGCCCGCCATAATGCCATGACCGAATGCACCAACAGTGTCATTTTTTGCGATTGAGCGCATCATATCCCAAATGCTTAAACCAAAGGCAAATACAGAGGCTACAGTTGTTAATATAATAACAGCTCGATTTAATAAAACTTTTTGAACATCTCTTATAAGATGTTTTGGAATGTTTTTACCTTGTAGATAACGTCTTACTGCTTTCCATGCGGCATCTTGTTGTTTTTGTGTTAGTTTACTAGAGTAAAGATTTTGTACGGCTTCGGTGATACTCAATAAGCTTGCACCAACATCAATAAGCGCACCTGCAAAGTCAAAAGTTGTCTTTAGATCTTTACTAGTCCATTTTTTGCTAGCTTCAATCAAATTCCACAAATCCAATCCAGCTAATACAACTGAACTGGTTACCATTGTTGGCCCAGCGACACGGTTCATAAATTTTTCAGCGGCCAATTTTTGTTTCGCTATGCGTTTCTCTATTGTTTTAATTGATGATTCTAGTCGCAATTTCCAACTGCTCGCTTTTGTGCTGTCGAGCTTACTTGTTGTTGACGCTTTTTTGTTGCTGACCAGTGCGACGTTGATTTCGTCCAGTCGGTAAATATAAGCTTCAATTTTTGTCACATTACCGCCATTGGCTGCAATGTGTGATTGATTCACCGTATCCAAAACGTGTTTCAGATTAACGTCTTGATCCAGTAATATATTAGTATTGACGTGTGTTATGTATTTGCCACTACTATCGTGTAAGGGTAATTTATGTTGTCCGGTATCGAGCTGATTTCGAAGAGCTGCTTTTTTGTTGACCAATTGACTACTATCAACCAATACATCGTGCATTCTAATTTTGTTTGGATCGGTAGGGCCATTTTTAAAAATTTCATCAGTCGTTAAATTTGTTTTTTCGACATTTTTCAGTAATCCACCACTATCTGCTAGTCGAATAACAGGATCAAGATAATTCGTCTTTTTAAGATCTGAAAACCTTGGGTGAATAGGACCTGTTTGTGCGACTTGTGCAATATGAACCTTTTGTTGTTTTACTAATGTGGTTTGGACTTGAGAATGACGTGTTTGTTGACTTTCTACTGAAGCCAGTTGTGCGTTATTTTTTTCAAGATCTTTTCGTGCTACTTGTCGTTCGGTTTCTGCTAAACTACTGTCTACAATTTGTTTTTCATAATATTGTTGATTTTCTTTTAAGTTTTTTTGTTTTAGATTCAGTTCATCTTGTAATGCATTTGCATTCGATAAACGCCGCTCAGTATCTTTTAATTGTTTGGTATTAGTCGCATGTTGTTCTGCTAATTTTTTAGATTGTGCATTGTTATCTGAAACGACGTCAGGCAGTTTATAATATTCAGACAATATTTTTTCTATTGAACTAGCGACTAGCTTAGTAATTTTTTGAGCTTTTTCACTGGTGTTACCCTCCGATATAGCCTGCATTTTTTTATAATTGAAATTTGGATTAACCGGCTCAATTGTTGTTTTTTGATTTTTAAAAACTTCATTTGGAAATAAATAATCTGATAAGGGGTGTTTTTTTCCTTTAGGGTGATTGCCGGCAAGTGACATTAAAAAATCTTCACTTCGATCACTATTTTTCCATAGATTGATTTTTTTAATGTCTAATATTAAATGTTCAACCTGTGCCGCAGGTGAACCTTTTAATTGATGTATCAAATTACCTATAATGTCCCAGGGTTTTATGTAGCGCCAGTCTTCTAAAGCAAACATGTCTTTCATTACTGTGGAAAAATTAAATGGACTGGTGCTATCTTCAAGGTAATCGATTAATCTATTTTTAATATCATCAATGTCGTCAATATTTTGAATGAGTATTATTTGATCTGTAAATGTTTTTAGGGTGCTAACTTTAAGGTTATCCTTTAAATCCTCTTTTTCATTGTGATAAACAAAACTTGTAATAAAAGCAGCAGTTTGAAATTGTGCAAGGTGTTGATTTTTTTGTTTGGATGTAGGGTTTTTAATTTTTTTGTTGTTCTTATCTCGAGTGGTATCTCGAATGCTATCATGAATAATTTGTAATGCATTTCGACGTGCAATATATTCGGCAGATAATGATCGTGCTTTCCCAACAGGATCAGCTAATGTGACAAAATTTAAATCACTATTTTGATGAATTTTCCGGTAATAATGTTTTTCTCCGGGCTTGATTTTTTGCATTCGTGGTTGAAGGTCATCAGCATCTTCTGTGACATCACTGTCTTTCCAAACCGATAAATTAATTTTTTGTAATCGTTTATCAAAATCAGCACTCGATAGTTATGTGACAGAGTGATGATCTTTATTGTATTGTTGACCCGAGTGTAATTTTTCTCTGTAGCGATCATCGTCTTTATCATCCATGCCACCCAGAGCACAAATATAGCGCCAACCCCATTGCACTGTGGAATAGGCAATATGGATCTCACATTTGTCTCCTCCTATTTTATAGGGCAGTAATAAGTGTTTATCTTTATCTCCCGAGGCAGGGCGTTTGTCTCTTCCTTGATGTAAACGCAAGTTAATGTCACTAAACTGGCCAGGATTAACTACTTTTAATTCTCGCCAGAGTTTCCGATTACGATACACATAAATATATCCGTGGCTTATCTGGATTGATTCATCGGTTTCAATTTCTTTGATGGTTTCAACTTCGGGGATAATGGGTACAATGACATTTTGGCCACTTTTATATTTGTTTTTATCATTGGGCTCCATTTTACCCATCGGAATTCGGTAAAATGAATTTTTCGTTGAGGTTGTACCGGTTTCCAAAATAACCATATAGACCGGTTGTTCATCTTTCTTATGAATACCAGAAATTAATAATTCTCGATAACCTCGTTTGGGATTGGCATTATTGGCTGCCGGTATCACTTTTGCATTTGCACTATTCCCCATCATCGTTCTCCTATTGTGTTACTATTAAATACGATTCTTGTTTACAATACAGGGCAAATCTTAAATATTTATTGACTTAGAATATAAGATGTAGTTAAACCAGTTGTTGTGATATTATCAATTATTGATTTTATTCAATTTTTCTCGTAATTCGGATATTGATTTAACGGCAACTTTAGATTCGTGTATCGTGTCAGCCCAACAGCTTAGTTTTTCAATATCAATACAATTGTGTAGATTTTCAATTAAAAAATTTAAGTTATAATCGATATCATTTCGTAATGCTGCTCTCAATTTTTTGTCATCATGAATTAAAAATCTATTTAAGTAGTCTCGATTATAATTAAAAGATGTAAGTATTTGAGTAATATAATAATTATATGTAAACTTATTAAAAAAATAATAATCTAACCTATTAGTAATCAAACACCCTAGGAAAAATGATAA
>CAYOHQ010000187.1:0-6933 GCA_964403805.1 uncultured Thioalkalispiraceae bacterium
GAGTGATATAGCCGGACGATTATCCGTGCAAATTGGCTCCAATTTATTACACCTTCATCATCAAGGACGGGGTGTGTTATTAGGTGGCTTACCGGCAGCAGAACGCGGCAAAGTTGTCATTTTAGGAGCAGGTGTAGCAGGCAGTAATGCGGCTCGTATAGCCGCTGGTCTTGGTGCTGAGGTTATTATTTTTGACAAAGACAGAGAAAAATTAGAGGCAATGCGAAATATTGGTGATAATGTAACCAGCTTGTATCCATTTATGGACAATATAAACGACTATGTGCAACAGGCTGATTTGGTAGTCGGGGCAGTATTAATTCCCGGCGCTAAAGCACCGCATTTAGTGGATGCTAATCTGGTGAAAGCCATGAATCCGGGATCGGTGTTAGTTGATATTTCAGTCGATCAAGGGGGGTGTATCGAAACAATTCACCCAACCAGTTATGATGACCCAACGTATGTAGTCGATGGTATCATTCACTTCGGTGTCACCAATATGCCGGGTGCCGTACCAAGAACAGCATCGCAGGCTTTATCTGCTGCTTTATTGCCCTATATACAAAAATTAACTGATAAAAAGTGGCATAATGATGTCTATCTTGAGAGTGCAATCAATGTTGCAAATGGTGAAATAATATACCCTACATTAAAAGAGGTTTAATGTTATCATGCAACATAATAACAGTTTAAAACATTGAATATTTCGCTATAATTTAGTAAGTTACATTAATATATTAACAAATAAGATTAAGTGTGTGGCACAAGCATCCAATAAAAAACTAGAGACAGATGAGAGCAGTCCGCTATCGTTGCACATAAAACGTGCATGGCAGGAAGGGGCTTTGTTTGTGCTCGGATTTACGGCTATCTATTTTATTATTGCACTGTTCAGTTATCATCCAAGTGATCCGGGTTGGTCTCAAACAGGCTCGAAAGTATTAAATTTAGGTGGTCCTTCAGGGGCTTATCTAGCAGATATATTTTTAACCATTTTTGGGTATTTGGCGTACATTTTTCCCTTTATGATGGCCTATGTTGGTTGGTTAATTTTTAGAGATAGCCGTTCTGATCATACCTTTGATATCCGTAATATTGTTTTACGTGGAATTGGCTTCATTGTGTTAATTCTTGCCGGATGCGGCTTAAGTTATTTGCATTTCCTGGTTCCAGTTGTTCCACTGCCGGAAGGAGCTGGTGGCATATTAGGTGATATTGTTGGCCGTTATATGCAACACTATTTTTTCTTCTTGGGATCAACGTTATTATTACTCGCTTTATTTTTAACTGGTATCACAATGTTCACTACATTATCCTGGTTTAAATTAATGGATAACACGGGTGGTTTGGTTTTAAAAATAATTGCAGTGAATCGAAATTATATTGTTGAAACATATAATCGCTTTCAAGATCGTCGTGCGCAAAAAAATCATGAAAAACATTTTAAAGAAAAAACTGAAAAAGAAATAGAAATAACCTATTCAAGACTACCACCAAAAATTGAACCCGTGATAAATGCAGTGCCAAAAGGCAAACGTTCTGAAGTTGAACGACAGTTGCCCATGTTTAAAAGTGAGAGTGATGGTAAGTTACCGGCATTGTCATTATTAGATCCGGCTGAACCGAATCCCCATCGCTTATCAAAAGATGCTTTAGAAGCAATATCACGTCAGGTTGAAATTAAAATACAGGAATTTAATATCACGGCCAAAGTGGTTGCAGTGCACCCTGGGCCAGTGATAACCCGGTTTGAATTGCAACCCGCAGCTGGCGTTAAGGTAAGCCAGTTCAGTAATCTTGCAAAAGATATTGCACGTTCATTATCAGTTATCAGTGTTCGAATTGTTGAAGTGATTCCGGGTAAGTCGACCATTGGTCTTGAAATTCCAAATGAAATTCGTGAAATGGTTCGTTTGGGTGAAACGCTGGAATCAAAAGCATTTGAGTCTGCACAAAGTCCGTTAACGCTGGTACTGGGTAAAGACATTAGTGGCGTACCGATAGTTGCTGATTTAGCAAAAATGCCACACTTGTTAGTTGCGGGGACCACCGGCGCTGGTAAGTCTGTCGCGTTAAACGCCATGTTATTAAGCATGTTATATAATGCCACGCCCGATGAAGTGCGTTTAATTTTAATCGATCCTAAAATGCTGGAGTTATCGATTTACGATGGTATTCCACATTTATTATCACCAGTAGTAACCGACATGAAAGAAGCCTCTAATGCACTCCGTTGGTGTGTTAAAGAAATGGATCGTCGTTATAAATTAATGGCAGCATTAAAAGTGAGAAACTTGAGCGGCTATAACCGCAAAGTATTGGAAGCTGAAAAAGCCGGTGAACCGATTTTAGATCCAACGCATCCTGCGAATCACCCGGAACCCGCTGAAGCATTAACTACGTTTCCATTTATCGTTATTATTATTGATGAACTTGCCGACATGATGATGGTGGTTGGTAAGAAAATTGATGAACTAATAGCACGGCTTGCACAAAAAGCGCGGGCATCCGGAATACATTTAATTTTGGCAACACAGCGACCTTCGGTTGACGTGTTAACGGGATTAATCAAAGCCAACATCCCCACTCGAATTGCTTTTCAAGTTTCATCCCGGGTTGATTCACGAACCATTCTAGATCAAATGGGTGCAGAGCAGTTATTAGGACATGGTGATATGTTGTTTTTACCACCGGGCACTGCTGTTCCACAACGTATTCATGGTGCATTCGTTGATGATCATGAAGTTCATAATGTTGTGGAAGATTTAAAGCAACGCGGTAAACCTGCCTATATTGATGCGGTATTAGAAGAACCAATGGAAAGTGAGCCAGGTGTCTATCCGGGTGACGATGATTCTGAAATGGATGAATATTATGATCAGGCTGTGCGCATTGTTACCGAAACGCGGCGTGCATCAATATCAGGCGTACAACGACGATTAAAAGTAGGCTATAACCGGGCTGCACGCATGGTCGAAGCAATGGAACGGGCAGGTGTTGTCGGCCCTCTTGAATCAAACGGCTCGCGTGAAGTATTAGCGCCGCCACCACCAAAAGATTAATCAAATACTATGAAATTAAATTTTAAACACTTTTTATTTATACTCCTACTTAGCACTAACCATCTAGTTATGGCTGCAAATCCAGTATCGCAATATTTTTCAGATATTAAATCTTTTAAAGTTACCTTTACTCAAAAATCACTCGAGCTGGAAAGTAGCTCAAGTAAAATCAGCTCCGGTTTTTTAATAGTACAAAACCCGGATAAGTTTTATCTGGAATACACTAAACCGTATAAACTAATTTATGTCGCAGATGGTAAGAAACTGTGGTCGTATGATGAAGATTTAGAGCAGGTTATCGTTAAGTCACAAAAAAATTTACTGGTTAATACACCAGCCATGATTTTAAGCCAGCCTCAAGATATTGAAAAAAAATATAAAGTGAAAGCGCTTGGAACTGAAAACAAGATAACAAGATACAAATTAATTCCGAAACAAAAAAATTCAACTTTTGAATTTATCGTTATCGGGTTTATAGATGGTGATTTAAAATTAATGGAGATGTTGGATAATTTTGGACAACATACCATGTTACGATTTGATAAAATTAACAAGAATCCAGATTTAGAATCCAGTACCTTTAAATTTACCCCGCCTGAAGGTGTTGATGTTATTACTGATGAAGTTGCATCGTAACTTCTGTTATGGCTGAAACGGATGATCTATTTTCAGAAAACCTTCAATCAGAACCTGATGAAATTAATACTGAATTTCGACCATTAGCCGACCGCATGCGGCCACAACAGTTAAATGAGTTTGTAGGACAACAGCATTTACTCGATAAGGATATGGTGTTAACCAAGGCCATTGAAAGTGGTCAATTACATTCAATGGTATTGTGGGGGCCTCCGGGAACCGGTAAAACCACATTAGCAACTTTAATAGCCAATTACTGCAAAGCTAAATTTATATCTGTTTCAGCAGTACTCAGTGGTGTAAAAGAAATTAGAGCTGCAATCAGCAAAGCAGAAATTAATAAAAGTAATGATATTAAAAGTATCTTGTTTGTTGATGAGGTGCACCGATTTAATAAATCGCAACAAGATGCCTTCTTGCCGTTCATCGAAAATGGATTGATTACGTTTATTGGTGCAACAACCGAAAACCCTTCGTTTGAATTAAATAATGCCTTACTCTCACGAGCTCGTGTTTATGTTTTAAAGTCACTTGAAACTAACGATATTATTAAATCAATTGATCGTGCGTTATCAGATAAAGAAAAAGGTTTTGGTAATGAGAAAATTACTTTCCCTGATGATTTAAAAATTAAACTTGCAGAATACGCTGACGGTGATCTCCGGCGAGCTTTAAATTATTTGGAATTGTCGATTGATTTTGCCAAGGCATCAAATAATTCCTCAACAATAACCATTACTGAAGCTATTATTAATAAAATTCTGGTTGGTAGTGTCCGTCGTTACGACAAAGGCGGAGAGGTTTTTTACGATCAGATATCTGCGTTACACAAATCAGTCCGAGGTTCGGCACCTGATGCCGCTTTATACTGGTATTGCCGAATGATTGAAGCTGGGTGTGATGCACTCTATATCGCTCGAAGAGTTGTGCGTATGGCATCTGAAGATATTGGTAATGCTGATCCGCGTGCTTTGCAAATTGCTTTGAATGCCTGGGATGTGCAACAAAGACTCGGTAGCCCTGAGGGTGAGTTGGCTATTGCGCATGCAATACTCTATTTATCATCAGCACCGAAAAGTAATGCAGTTTATAAAGCCTATAATCAGGCAATGCAGGATGTTCGTGCCAATGGCTCCCTTGAGGTTCCATTGCACTTGCGTAACGCAGCAACTAAATTAATGAAAGATCTGGATTATGGCAAAGAATATCGATATGCGCATGATGAGCCTTATGGCTATGCAGCTGGAGAAAATTACTTTCCGGACGAAATGAATCGTGATCATTCCACTGGAAAATATTATAATCCGGTAGATCGCGGATTAGAGATTAAAATTACTGAACGCCTGGAATTTCTTAAAAATCTGGATAAAGAGAAAAAATAGAGAAATGTCATCTTTTACACCATCAATCATTCAAGGGTTGGTTATCGCCGGTGGCGGGGCGATTGGTGCTTTGTCGCGCTATATGACATCTCAATTTATCTACAATCGCTTTGGTACAGATTTTCCCTATGGTACTTTAGGTGTTAATATTATCGGCTCGCTGTTAATGGGTTTTTTATACATACTGTTTATCGAGCGGTTAGAATTAAGTACTGAATTACGCAGTTTTTTGTTAATTGGATTATTAGGTGCTTTTACCACTTTTTCAACATTCTCAATTGAAACCTTAAATTTAATGTTTAGTCGTGAGTTGTTTAAAGCGGTATTAAATATCGTGTTAAGTGTTTTGTTGTGTTTAATCGCCGCATGGATCGGTGTTGTGATCGGGAGACAACTATGACTGAAGTTACTGTAGTTCGAGTTTATATAACAGAAGGGCATAATCAGCTTGATAATTTATTAAAAAAATTACGAGACTCGGAACATATTCGTGGCGTAACGGTATTTCGTGGTATATCGGGGTTTGGTGATTCCGGTGTTATCCATAAATCAACCATCATTGATATGCTCGGTGAGTTACCATTGGTGATCGAGTTTTTTGATTCTTCCGATAAAGTTGAATCAATTATTGAGCATTTAAAAACAGAAATTAAGCCCGGCCATATATTAAGTTGGCAGGCTACAGTTTCTGAGTAATAAGAATTTTATAAAATATAATTAATTAAAATAACAGGCACAGGAAATGTTAGATCCCCATTTATTAAGAAATGATCTTGAACAAATCGTTACAAAACTGGCTCGTCGCGGTTTTTCTGTTGATGCTGAAGAATTTTCGAATTTAGAGGCTAAACGAAAAGAATTACAATCATTAACTCAAGCACTTCAAAATGATAAAAATGTTAGTGCAAAAAAAATTGGTAAAGCGAAATCCAATGGTGAAAATATTGAGCCTTTACTCGATGATGTCGCGCAATTAGGTGAAAAACTAAAAGCCGCAGAAACAGAATTAAATACCATTCAGGATTCAATATTGGATATTGTTTCTTCGTTACCCAATATACCGGATGACAGTGTTCCTGATGGACAAAACGAAAACGATAATGTCGAAATAAGACAGTGGGGTACACCAACAGAATTTAATTTTTCAGTTAAAGATCATGTTGATCTTGGCGTGCGAAATGGTTTATTGGATTTTGATCTCGGTGCCAAAATAACGGGCTCCCGTTTTACAGTTATGCGTGGTCCTATGGCTCGCCTGCACCGGGCTTTAATTCAATTCATGCTAGATGTCCACACAGCAGAACACGGTTATACGGAAGTTAATGTCCCTTATGTCGTAAACTCAGACTCACTAAGGGGTACAGGGCAATTACCCAAGTTTGAAGAAGATTTATTTAAACTCGATGGTGAGCAGGGATATTATTTAATACCAACCGGTGAAGTGCCTGTTACTAATATCGTTCGCGATACTATAATTGATTTTAAAGATTTACCGTTAAAATTTGTATCACACACACCGTGTTTTCGTTCCGAAGCAGGATCCTATGGTAAAGATACCCGCGGCATGATTCGACAACATCAATTTGAAAAGATTGAATTGGTTCAAATGGTGCATCCGGATAAATCTTTTGAAACGTTAGAGGAGATTACCAATAATGCAGAAGAGATATTAAAGCGACTAAATTTACCGTACAGAGTTGTTAATTTATGCGCGGGCGATATTGGCTTTGGTTCAACCAAAACATATGATCTTGAAGTGTGGTTACCAGGACAGGCATGCTACCGTGAAATTTCATCGAAGGATCCCTGAGCGAGCAGTAATTTTCCCCGAATAAACGGATCAGCATGGCATC
>CAYOHQ010000188.1:0-6896 GCA_964403805.1 uncultured Thioalkalispiraceae bacterium
CATAAAAATCAGGAAACACACTTATTAGCTGCTAATCTACGGCGGGTTTTCTCCGGGATTGTGTCCGGTAATGTAAAGGATGAGGGTATAAGAGCAATTGAAGAAAATGGCCTGTTTGAAATTAAAGGTGATATGGATATTATGAAACCGGTTGATTCTTTATTAACATCATTTGTTGAGCAGCATCGAATGAAGTTACCCGGTAAAAAATACACGCCTTGTTACCGTATTGTAAAATAATCAGGTTAATTTTTGATTATTGCGCTAACCATAAACGGATACGTAAGCCCCAGTTGGTTGTGTATCCAATTTCTGTAAATGCAATAATACCTTCTGGATTCACAATAAAACTTGCCGGAACACCTCTTACACCATATTGTTTCGCAAGAATTCCATCTTCATCAATAATAACCGGATAGCTGAGGTTATTTTCTTCCATAAAATTTTGAATCTCCATTGCTTCGCCAGAGTTCATGGCGATGGTTATAATGTCGTTATCTTTACTAATGGCTTCGATGCTGCTCTGTTCAAGCTTACATACCGGACACCAGGTTGCCCAAAAATGAACTAACACCGATTTGCCTCGATAGTCAGATAATTTAACTTTTGAGCCATCCAGAAAAACTTCCTGAATATCCGGCGCAATGCCTTTTACTACATCTTGTTGTTTGTAAGTTTTGAAAGACAAAAACAAAATTATAATAATCAGTACTTCTACGCTGTATTTTATCCAACGATTTTTAAATAATTGTTTGAGTTTAGAAAGCATATAAATTCTACTGTAAAAATTTACACTATTTTAACAGTTTAATTGTAGAAGATATATTTAAATGATTGTTGAAGTAGGGTTAGAGAATGATCTTGTAGTATTTGTTTTAACTACTACAAGATCAGTTTGCTATTATGCAGTTGCTGCTAATTGTTCGCTTGGTGAGAGTTTAATGTTGTTTTGGAATATTGCTTTATGAACATCTCCCATGCTAACAATACCGACGAGCTTGCCATCAACGGCAACTGGTATTCGACGAATTTTTCGTAAGCACATAATTGACACGGCTCTTAAAATAGGTTCATCAGGTTTAACGGTAAAAACATTTGCTGTCATAATGTCTTTTACTTTCATATTCATCATGTCTGAATACTCTGATTCCAATTTTTCAAAATCGGTTCTACCTGTATTCATTCCGCTACCCATAAATTCATCTACTTTAGGATACATACCGCGCAGAATATCTTTTTCTGATACTACACCGATAATATTTCTTTCAGCATCAATAACCGGCATACCACTAATTTTATTAAAACACATGGTCATCGCGATTTCTTGAATATTACTATCCGACATTGCTGAACGAATATTGGTAATCATTATTTCTTGAACGAGCATTAAAAAAACCTCCTGTTTTATTTGTGTATTTCGGTATAAGGTAAAGCTTCCAGCAATTGAGCCTTATACTATTGCCAAATGGTACTGTAGTGATGATTATTACTAACATCTATTAATTTATTTTAATCTATGGGTTATTTTTTCTAATGTTAGAAAATAAGAATGAACTTACATGTTTTTATACCATGTTTAATGATATATTTATTAAAGTGTTAAGTAGTTTTGAAAGTTAGAATTTCGATAATTTTAAAATTAGATTTCAATATAAAAAATGTTGTTTAACTCGATTATGTTAGAAATTCTTGATTTAACTAACGTGTGAAATATCCGATATTAATTTATTATGAAATATTTTTATTTAATACTCGGTTGGTTATTCTTTATAACAGGAGTAATTGGAGCATTTTTACCAGTTTTACCAACTACGATATTCATGATTTTAGCATTGTGGGCTTTTTCACGAAGTTCAGAAAAATTTCACCAGTGGTTGTATAACCATCGTGTCTTTGGTCCTGCATTACAGCAATGGCAGCAATATAAAGTTATTCCCGTTAAAGCAAAAATAATTGCAGTTCTAATGATCAGTTTTAGTATGACTTTCCTTTATTTCTATCCAATACTGTCATTGATGGTGACGGTGTTAATTGAAATAGTCATGCTGTGTGTCATAATTTATATATTAAGTAAACCATCACACATTCCTGGTTGAGTATGTTTGTGAAGTACTTAATTTTTAAGGAAATTTAATTCCAATTATTGTTAAATATAAAGTGCGTAACGCTATATTTAATTTATATATTGATTACAAAATTAGCAGTAATCTTTTTTATACCCCTAAAAAGTTATGTAACTGAATGATTTAATTAAGATATTTGCTTTTTGGTAAACTTGACACAGGAAACGTCAGTAGCCTAGACTGACGCCTGTTTGAAGTGACATGTTAATAGCAGTAGTAGTCACGCTGTATTTTTTTGATGAGTATAAATAATAATAAAAACAAAGGGTTGCGTTCTGATTATGCTTGAGAACTATCTACCAGTCTTAATTTTTCTGATTGTCGGCTTTGTATTTGGCGGTATTCTTGTCGCTCTGGGTTTTGTTTTAGGCCCTAGTAGACCGGATAAAGAGAAGACATCACCTTATGAGTGTGGCTTTGAAGCTTTTGAAGATTCTCGCATGAAATTTGATGTTCGGTATTACCTGGTAGCAATTTTATTTATTATTTTTGATCTTGAAATTGCCTTTCTATTTCCATGGGCTATTGTGCTAAAAGAAATTGGCATGTTTGGTTTTGTTGCTATGGTTATTTTCCTTGGAATTTTAGTTATTGGATTCATCTATGAATGGATGAAAGGAGCACTCGAATGGGAATAGAAGGTGTTCTACAAAAAGGCGTTGTTACCACTTCTGCTGATGCATTAATAAATTGGGCTCGTACCGGCTCACTATGGCCAATGACATTCGGCTTGGCATGTTGTGCAGTTGAAATGATGCACGCAGCAGCATCTCGTTATGATATGGATCGAATGGGTATTTTATTTCGCCCAAGCCCGCGACAATCAGATGTTATGATCGTTGCAGGAACACTTGTGAATAAAATGGCTCCTGCACTACGCAAAGTCTATGATCAAATGGCTGAACCACGTTGGGTTATCTCAATGGGATCCTGTGCAAATGGTGGTGGCTATTATCATTATTCCTACTCAGTTGTTCGTGGTTGTGATCGAATTGTTCCGGTTGATATTTATGTGCCGGGTTGTCCTCCAACTGCTGAAGCGTTGTTGTATGGCATCATTCAATTACAGAAGAAAATTCGACGTACCAATACAATAGCACGGTAAAAATAACACTATGTCGGATTATTATAAAAATCTAGCTTCATCACTAAAACACGGATTATCCGGATTGGTTGATGATGTTAACTATGATCACTATGAAGTTAATATTGTGGTCGCTAAAGAAAAATTACTGGAAGTTTGTAAATTACTTCGCGACGAACCGGACTTTGCGTTTGAACAACTTATCGATGTCTGTGGTGTAGATTATCTGGAATATCAAAATGGTAATTGGGATAAACCACGTTTCGCATCGGTTTATCATTTGTTATCTATAAAAAACAATCATCGTGTTAGAGTTAAAACATATTTGGAAGAAGATTCATTAATAGTAGATTCTGTTATTGAAATTTGGTCTTGTGCTAACTGGTTTGAACGTGAAGCATTTGACTTGTATGGCATCTTGTACGATGGACATCCTGATTTAAGAAGAATATTAACTGATTACGGTTTTGTCGGTCATCCATTCCGTAAAGACTTCCCTTTAATTGGTAATGTCGAAATGCGTTATGATGAATCTAAAAAGCGTGTAGTTTATGAGCCTGTATCAATTGAACCCAGAGTAAACCAACCGACAATAATTCGACATGATCATCGTTACATACATACAGAAGAGCAGGAATAAATAGATGCCTGAAATTCGTAACTATACAATGAACTTTGGACCGCAACATCCTGCGGCACATGGTGTATTACGTTTAGTGTTAGAGCTTGATGGTGAAGTAGTACAACGAGCAGATCCTCATATTGGCTTGTTGCATCGTGCAACTGAAAAACTAGCCGAAAGTAAACCGTATAACCAAAGTATACCGTACATGGATCGTCTAGATTACGTTTCGATGATGTGTAATGAACACGGTTATGTTTTAGCATTAGAAAAGTTATTGGGTGTCACTCCGCCTATACGAGCACAATATATTCGTGTGATGTTTGATGAGATTACCCGGATCCTGAATCACTTAATGTGGATTGGTACGCATGCGCTAGACGTTGGCGCAATGACGATGTTCTTGTATGCCTTTCGTGAACGTGAAGATTTAATGGATATGTATGAAGCAGTATCCGGTGCTCGTATGCATGCAGCTTATTATCGTCCTGGTGGCGTGTATCGGGATTTACCTGATGAGATGCCACAGTTCACACAAACTAAATTTGTCGATGCGTCAAAAGCATCACAGTTAAATGAAAACCGAACGGGTTCGTTACTGGATTTTATTGATGATTTCTGCATACGCTTTGATGTGCACATTGATGAATATGAAACCTTATTAACGGATAATCGAATCTGGAAACAGCGAACTGTTGATATTGCGATTGTGTCACCAGAACGGGCTTTGCAGTTAGGGTTTACTGGGCCGATGTTACGTGGTTCTGGTATTGAATGGGATTTACGTCGAAAGCAACCTTATGAAGTTTATGACAAGCTTGATTTTAATATTCCAATTGGCGTAAATGGTGATTGCTATGATCGTTATCTGGTTCGAATGGAAGAATTCCGCGAGTCTAATAAAATTATTAAACAATGCGCTAAGTGGCTACGAGAAAATCCTGGTCCAGTAATGCTGGATGATCATAAATTAACACCGCCAAAACGTACCGATATGAAAGATGACATGGAGTCATTGATACACCACTTTAAATTATTTACTGAAGGTTACACATTACCCGCAGGTGAAGTGTATACCGCAATTGAGCATCCTAAAGGGGAGTTCGGTTGTTACCTTGTTTCTGAAGGTGCGAATAAACCTTATCGTTTAAAAATTCGTGCGCCGGGCTTTCCTCATTTAGCCGCAATGGATGAAATGACTGTTGGTCATATGATTTCAGATGTTGTCACTGTAATTGGTACGATGGATGTTGTGTTTGGAGAAATAGACCGATGATTTCTTCTCGAAAGAAAGTTAAAAGTAAACTGAATTTAATTTCTGAGGCATCACGTGCAGATATTAACAACTGGATAGCAAAATACCCTGAAGATCAAAAATGTGGTGCAGTTATGTCGGCATTACGAATTTTGCAGGATGATAATGGCGGATCATTAACGACCGATTTAATGGATGCCATTGCAGAATATCTGGATATGCAACCAATAGAAGTATACGAAGTTGCAACATTTTATTCTATGTATGAAATGAATCCGGTAGGGCAACACAAGATATGTGTTTGCACCAATATTTCTTGTCTACTTTGTGGGTCAAAACAAATTGTCGATCATTTGGAACAAAAGCTTGGAATTAAGATGGGTGAAGTAACTCCTGATGGGCAATTTTCATTAAAAGAAGTTGAATGCCTCGGTGCTTGCGTGAATGCGCCAATGTGTCAAATTGGTAATGAGTATTATGAGAAGCTAACACCTGAAGTATTAGATAAAATTCTGGATGGATTAAAATAATGGCAAACGAAGTTTGTTTTCGTACGTTGGATTTTGATGAGCCTTACTCGCTTGAAAATTATTTAAAAGTGGGTGGTTATTCCTCATGGAAAAAAATCTTAAAAGAAAAAACCAAACCAGAAGATATTATTGAACAATTAAAAACATCCGGTTTACGCGGCCGGGGCGGTGCAGGTTTTCCGACAGGCTTAAAGTGGAGCTTCATGCCCCGAACAGCACCTGTTCAAAAATACATAGTCTGTAATTCAGACGAAGGTGAACCAGGCACTTGTAAAGATCGTGATGTTTTACGCTATAACCCGCACCAGTTAATTGAGGGTATGGCAATTGCCGGTTACACCATTAATGCAACGGTAGGTTACAATTACATTCGTGGTGAATTTTGGGAACCCTATGAGCGTATGGAAGCGGCATTAGAAGAAGCACGTAAAGCCGGTTTTATCGGTGAGAATATTTTAAAATCAGGTGTTGATTTTGAACTATTTAACCATTTAGGCGCTGGTGCTTATATTTGTGGTGAAGAAACTGCATTGCTGGAATCCATTGAAGGTAAAAAAGGACAACCTCGTTTTAAACCCCCGTTTCCTGCTAACTTTGGTTTATTTGGGAAACCAACCACGATTAATAATACTGAAACATTGGCATCGGTTCCGGTTATTTTAGAAAAAGGTGGGCAGTGGTTCTTAGAGCAGGGTAAACCGAATAATGGTGGTACTAAATTATTCAGTGTATCCGGCCATGTTAATAAGCCCGGTAATTTTGAAGTGCCGATGGGAACACCTTTTGCCAAGTTATTGGAAATGGCCGGTGGTATACGCGATGGTCATAAGATTAAAGCTGTAATTCCGGGTGGTTCGTCAACCCCGGTTGTTCCCGGTCACATCATGATGGATGTTGATATGGATTATGATTCGCTTACCAAAGCCGGGACAATGCTAGGTGCAGGTTCAGTAATTGTTATGGATGATTCGACTTGCATGGTACAAGCACTGGCACGCTTATCGCATTTTTACTTTGAAGAATCCTGTGGTCAATGTACACCGTGTCGGGAAGGTACTGGTTGGTTAGCCAGAATGATGCATCGTATAGAACACGGGCACGGCAAAGCAGAAGATATTGAATTGTTAAATGATGTCGCCAATCGTATTGAAGGGCGTACAATTTGTGGTTTAGGTGATGCAGCTGCATGGCCAGTACAAAGTTTTTTGAAACACTTTAGAACAGAATTTGATTATCACATTGTTCATGGAACTTGTATGAAAGGCACTGGCGTTCATGCAGG
>CAYOHQ010000189.1:0-6894 GCA_964403805.1 uncultured Thioalkalispiraceae bacterium
TTTGGAATTGTAATTAAAGAATCAACATATTGTTTTAATTCTTTAATACCGGCATCAGCAACTTCCATGCGTTTTACACCTTCAAATGGAAATGGTTTTGTAACCACTGCGACAGTTAAAATTCCTAACTCTTTTGCAACCTGAGCAACAATCGGAGCCGCACCCGTTCCGGTACCACCGCCCATACCGGCAGTAATAAAGACCATATCAGAACCTTCAAGAATTTCTTCTAACCGTTCACGATCTTCCAATGCGGCATCGCGACCAACTTGTGGATTTGCACCAGCACCTAAGCCCTTGGTGATTGTAGTACCGAGTTGCAATGCAGTACGTGAACGCACATTTTTTAATGCCTGGGCATCTGTATTAGCACAAATAAATTCAACACCTTCGATGTCCTGTGCCACCATGTGCTCTACTGCATTACCACCACCGCCGCCAACACCAACTACTTTAATGACAGCACTCTGTGAATAAGAGTCCATAAGTTCAAACATTGTATTAACCTCCTCACTGATATTTCAGTGTTTAAAAAAATAAAAATCTAAAAATTACCCTGGAACCAACTTTTCATTCTATTTAAAACATTCTTAACATTTCCATCCATAGCTGATGATGCACGTCGCATTTCACGATTTTGAAAACCAAACAACAATAAGCCAACGCCGGTTGAGTGTGTTGGTTTTCTAACAACATCAACTAAACCTGTTACAAATTGGGGAACACCAATTCTAACGGGGGCATGAAAAACTTCTTCTGCCAATTCCACACAGCCTTCCATTTTTGAGCTTCCACCAGTTAGCACTATCCCGGCAGCACACATATCTTCAAAACCGGAACGCTGTAATTCTGACTTAATTAAAGTAAATAATTCTTCATATCGTGGTTCAACCACTTCAGCTAAAGTTTGACGCGCTAATTTCCGAGCAGGTCGATCACCAACACTAGGAACTTCAATTGTCTCGTCTGCTGTTGCTAGTTGAGTTAAACAACATGCATACTTAATTTTAATTTCTTCAGCATTCTGTGTTGGCGTTCGAAGCGCAACGGCAATGTCGTTAGTCACTTGATCACCCGCTATTGGTATCACTGCCGTGTGCCTGATAGCACCTTCAGTAAACACAGCTATATCGGTTGTACCGCCACCAATATCAACTAAGCAAACACCCAATTCTTTTTCATCATCGGTTAATGCGGAATAACTTGATGCCAGTTGCTCAAGAATAATGTCATCAACCTCCAGACCACAACGTTTAACGCATTTAATTATATTTTGAGCGGCACTCACGGCACCAGTTACCATGTGTACTTTTGCTTCTAGTCTAACGCCAGACATTCCAACTGGTTCCCGAATACCATCTTGATTATCGATAATAAATTCCTGAGGTAAGATATGAAGTATCTTTTGATCTGCCGGTATAGCAACAGCTTTAGCAGCATCAATAACACGTTCAACATCTTGTGCACCGACTTCTTTGTCACGAATTGCAACAATACCATGTGAATTCAAACTACGGATATGGCTACCAGCGATTCCTGCATAAACAGAATGAATCTGACATCCTGACATTAATTCAGCTTCTTCAACTGCGCGCTGCATTGAATGAACAGTTGATTCAATATTAACAACAACGCCTTTTTTAAGACCACGGGAAGGACATGAACCAATACCTATTATTTCAATTTTATTATCAACGGTTAGCTCGCCAACAATACAAGAGACTTTGGATGTTCCTATATCTAAACCTACAATTAAATTTTTATCTATTTTTTTAGACATATCGAACCCCCATCAATACATTTTCTGCATGTGCAGCTTGCGTATTTTCTTTCCATTTAATCGAAAATCCATTGGTATATCGCATGTCAACATAATCTATTTTATTAGAATATTTATTGAGGTTAATTTTATATGCTGTAATAAATCGTATTAATCTCGATTGATAATCACTACGTCCAATTGAAATTTTAATGTTATTTGATAACTCTAGATAAATCGCACGTCTATTATCCAATGTTAATTCAATAACGGTTAATCCAATTGCACCCAATTGTCTTTTAAAATTTTTATATATGTCCATTACTTTTACATTTAAATTTTCTGGTCCGCTTAATACCGGTAATTTAAGAGCAGCAATAATTTCAGGCTCAAAGCGCTCACCCAGATTATTAAGCAAGCCTTTATTCATCCAAATTGCATATGCCTTTTGTTCTTTGATAGTAACCACGACACTATCCGGCCACACTCTTCGAACAGATGCCTGCTTCACCCATGCCAATCGTTCAATTTTATGTTGTAATTGGCGAACATTAACACTCAGATAGCCACCTTCAACGTCATCTGAAATAGCATCTAAAATCATTTTCTCTGTAACATTTTCAAACTCGCCTTGAGCTCTAATTTTTTTAATAGGTAATAAAGTATCAAAATTAATTTGATAAATTGAACCTGCTAACACACCTAAAAACAGAGTCACCAGAATAATTTTTTTTGACTGCTTAGCAATGGCCACTTCCGATTTAGCTACTTTTTTCTTGTTTATTTTTTTATTATTCGCTTTGGTTTTCATTCTCAACCTCTGCTCTATATTTGGTATTCATGGCTTCATCTAAAATAGATAAAACCAATTGATCAAAATTTATTCCATCTTGTGCAGCCGACATTGGAACCAGACTGTGATCAGTCATACCCGGTACTGTATTAATTTCAATGATCCAGGGCTTGTTTTGTTGGTCCAGAAATAAATCTACTCGTCCCCAACCACAGGCACCCGTTGCATCAAATGCAGATAATGCTAAATTTTTTAACTGTGTTTCCATTTGCTCATCAAGACCACAAGGACAAATGTAATTTGTATCACTTGCTTCATACTTCGCTACATAATCATAAAATTTTCGAGGTGTATCGAGACGAATTATCGGTAGAACATTTCGCCCTAAAATTGTTGCTGTATATTCCACACCTTCAATATACGTTTCAGCCATAACGCTTGAACGAAATTTCGCTGCAGTCAAATATGCTTTATATAATTCGCCACTCTCTTCAACAATGCTCATACCCAAACTTGAGCCTTCTAACACCGGCTTAACAACTAACGGTAAACCAAGGCTCGAAGCAATATAATCAAAATTTGAATCTTCAGTTATTACTGCAAATCGTGGTGTCGGTAAACCAACGCCGTCGAATAACTGTTTGGTTTTAATTTTATCCATTGTCAATGCCGAGGCCAAAACATTACTGCCGGTGTACGGTTTGGCTTTTAATTCCAGTATTGCCTGAATAACACCATCTTCACCACCACGGCCATGCAACATATTAAATGCAATATCGAAATCACTCTTGTCTATTTGGCTAATGACAGTATCTTTTTTAACATCGATAGCAACACAATCTACGTTTTGTCTTTTTAATGCATTTAATACTGCACTACCACCATTTAACGACACTTCACGTTCAGCCGACCAGCCACCCATCAACACAGCAACTTTGCCATAGTCTTTTTTATTTGTAGTTATGTGTTGAGCGGCCATAGTAATTTATAAGCTAAAATTAGCTTTTATCTCCAATTATCTTTACTTCAACAATCATTCTCACATTGTGTTCTTTATAAATTAAATCACCAACATATTTAATTAATGCTTCAACGTCATTTGATGACGCTGTACCGGTATTGATAAAAAAATTAGCGTGTTTCTCAGAGACACATGCACCACCAATACAAAACCCCTTTAACCCTGCATCTTCAATCAATTTAGCTGCAAACAAACTTTCCGGATTACGGAACACGGATCCGGCATTTGCCAATTGCGTTGGTTGTGTTGCACTCCGGTGTCGTAAAATTTCTTTTATATTTGCCTTTGCTGTATTTACATCACTTGTGTGTAACTCAAAAATTCCAGCTACAAACCATTCATCTACGCCAAGTTCAAACCCTTTTCCGGCTACATGTCGATAATTAATCTCAAAATCACTTTTAGGTCTTTTTTTAATTTCGCCTTGTCGTGTAATCATTTCAACTTCAACAACAAATTCCCAAATTTCATGTCCTAATGCACCAGCATTCATATTCAATGCACCACCAATGGTCCCCGGAATACCACTTAGAAACTCTATTCCAGATAAACCCTGTTCAGCACATTTTTTTGCCATTTTTGGACACGCAACACCAGCCTCAACTTTTACTTTTTCAGTATCTAAAAACAAAATTTCATTTAGTACACCACTAGTACAAATAACAGTGCCGCGTATACCGGCATCTCGTACTAATAAATTACTACCTAACCCTACCCATACAATATTATCGGAATCAGATAATGAACTTAAAAAATTATTCAAATCCGCTACCGACTCTGGTAAATAAAACTGATCTGCAACGCCACCAATTCGCCACGAGGTATGACGCGACATTGGT
This sequence comes from uncultured Thioalkalispiraceae bacterium, assembly GCA_964403805.1. Lineage (GTDB taxonomy): Bacteria > Pseudomonadota > Gammaproteobacteria > UBA6429 > Thiohalophilaceae > CAYQUC01. Next base: position 4,413 of record CAYOHQ010000189.1, read on the forward strand.
TCGTTTAACTTGAGAATCCCATTATGTTTTTTTGCCATATTCAGGCGTTCCTCTAACATAAGCTTACGTTGACGCTATCGATTGAATTTGTGTAGGTAGTTGAGCCGATATTGCTCCAATATTACCAGCACCTAAAGTCAATAAAATATCGTCATCCTCTAAAATTCCAACTAAAGTTTCCGGTAGCAACTCAACTTGCTCTACAAATACAGGATCAACCTGTCCTCTTAATCGAATCGCACGCGATAATGCCCGACCATCTGCCCCGGTTAAAGCATCTTCCCCTGCTGCATATACTTCGAGTAATACTAAAATATCCACTTGTGATAACACCATACAAAAATCTTCAAATAAATCCCGCGTTCGGGTATAGCGATGTGGTTGAAATGCAACAACCAGTCGATTATCTGGCCAACCATTGCGTATTGCTTTTATTGTTGCAGCAACTTCACTTGGATGATGGCCATAATCATCAATTAGGGTTATTTTTTTCTCGGTAAATTGAAATTGTTCAATTTGAAAACGCCGCCCTATTCCCTCAAATTTTTCCAAGGCATTTGCAATTGCGTTTTTATCAACACCAACCTGATCAGCTACAGTAATGGCAGCCAATGCATTTAATACATTATGCTCACCCGGCATATTCAAATTAATCGACAACCAGTTATCATCGTTATCATGAGTAATTTTAAAAAATGTTTGACCCGCTTTTTGCTGAATGTCATGAGCTTTGTAATCAGCATTACTCTTTATGCCATAGGTAATAATTGTTCTACCAACTTCCGGTAAAATTTCTTTAATATTTTCATCATCAAGACAGGCGACCACTAAACCGTAAAATGGTAAATGGTGTAAAAACTCAATAAAAGTATTTTTTAAATTTGCAAAATCACCGCCATAAGTCTCAAGATGATCAGCGTCAATATTGGTAACGATGGCCATCATTGGTTGCAAATGTAGAAAAGAGGCATCACTTTCATCCGCTTCCGCTACCAGATACTTTCCTGAACCTAACCGCGCATTGGTACCGGCACTATTTAATCGACCACCAATAACAAAAGTTGGATCCATTCCACCTTCAGCCATGACACTAGCTAATAAACTGGTCGTAGTGGTTTTACCGTGTGTTCCGGAGACGGCAATGCCATGACGAAAACGCATGAGCTCAGCTAACATTTCTGCACGAGGTACAACGGGTATGTGTGATGATTTTGCTGCAACTACTTCAGGATTATCCAAATTTACTGCAGTCGATGTCACCACCACATCACTATTGCTAATATTTTTATCCGAATGTCCAATATGAATTATTGCTCCGAGTTCAGTTAAGCGATTGGTGACTGCATTTTTATTTATATCGGAACCGGTTACTTCGTATCCTAAATTTAACAGCACTTCTGCGATGCCGCCCATACCAACACCACCGATTCCCACAAAATGAATTTGTCGAACGCGTCCCATACCAATTTCATTATTATTAAGCATTTGCTGCCTCCATACAGATAGTGGCAACCTGATTGGTAGCATCGGGTTTTGCAAGCGCGTAGGCGTTATTAGCCATTGTTAACAAATAACTTCGACCCTTAACAATAATATCGGATAATAAATTAGCCAGAAAACTAACGGATAGATCAGCTTGTTGTGCCATAATTGCAGCATTCGCTTCAACTAAAAATTCTGCATTATGTGTTTGATGATCATCAACTGCATAAGGGTAAGGTACTAATATCGATGCAACACCGGCATTTGATAATTCTGACACCGTCATTGCACCAGCACGACAGATAACAAAATCTGCCCAATAATAAGCCTGATCCATATCCACTATAAATTCATCAACTTTTGCTTTGATGTTTTTTTGTTGATAGGCAGCTAACGTTTCTTTTTGTTTGCCTTTACCTGCTTGATGCCAGACATCAATTTCTTGTCCTTCCGACAATAACGAAATACTGGCCGGTATAGTGTCATTTAAATATTTAGCACCTAAACTACCACCAATAACCAGTAATTTAATATTACCGGTGCGTTCAGCAAAACGAAGCTTAGGCTCGGGTAACTTTGAAATAGATTCACGAATAGGATTGCCTGTATAAACAGTGGTTAATTGCTTACTAAAAACATTAGGGAATGCAATCAAAATTTTTGTGGCAAACCGACTAACGATTCTGTTTGTCAATCCCGGAATCGAATTTTGCTCGTGAATAATTAATGGTATTTTTAACAACCTGGCTGCGACGGCACCAGGACCAGATACATAACCACCCATGCCAAGCACAAAGGCCGGATTATGTTTTTTAAAGAGTGTCATTACCTGAAAAATTGAAGATAAAATTTTAAACGGCATTGTTATTAAACTAAAAATATTTTTTCCGCGTAATGCTGAAATTGTTATGAATTCCATCTTATAACCAGCAGTAGGGACGACATCAGATTCAAAACTGTTTTCATTACCCAGCCACACAACATTAAAACCATTTAATTT
>CAYOHQ010000190.1:0-6871 GCA_964403805.1 uncultured Thioalkalispiraceae bacterium
GACGTTATACAGATCAGGCTACTTTGGATAGAGATCGAGAAATGGTGTATATTAGTTACATACACAATTTTAGTAGGGTTTCTTATATAAATTTTGAAGGTGCACAAGCAAAAACAGATTATTTTAAATCGAATCCTCAACGAAAAGATAGTGATGATTATTATAAATTTAAATATACATATGTCAGTAGTAAAAATTTACTTTTAAGTTTAAGTGCTGAAACATTTAAAAGAAGTAGTACAGATAAATTAAAAACATTTGAAGATAATAAAGTCATGCTGTTATTAAAATATTTTTCAAGATAAGGTAAATTAAATGTACTTAGAGCATTTTGGGTTCAATGAATTTCCTTTTAAATTAACCTCAGATACGGATTATTTGTTTCTAAGCCCATCTCATTCTCAGGCAATCGCTTATTTAGAGTATGCAGCATTTAATCGTGAAGGTTTTGTAGTTATTACTGGGGAGACGGGATCTGGAAAGACAACTCTAGTAGAAAAATTTATGATGGGCTTTGATAAGGAAATAATATTTGCTAAAATTTTTCAAACTCAACTTAATGAAGTTGAGTTATTGCAAGCTATTTTAGTAGAGTTTGGGCTCAATCCATTTAATGCAAATAAAATAGAACTGCTGAGTATGCTCAATCAGTTTTTAATAGAAAAATATCTCGATGGGAAACAGATATTAATAATTATAGATAATGCTCAAAACTTAAGTAAATGTGCATTAAAAGAAATTACAATGCTATCAGGTGTTGAGACTCAAAAAGAAAAAATTGTGCATATTGTTTTAATTGGTGAGCCAGAATTAAATGATACGATAGAATCAAAAGAAATGGAACAATTATTACAGAGAGTTAATTTAAGATATAACCTTAGAGTTTTGACCAGAGACGAAGTAAAACAATATATTTCTCATCGATTGAAAGTCGCTGGATCTAAGGATGTTACAATGTTTAATGGTGAAGTTCTCGATTTAATATACAAGTACACTAATGGTGTTCCACGTTTGGTTAACATTTTGTGCGATACAGTTTTAACCTGTTCCTTTGCAGATGATGAGACGAAAATTGAGAAGAAAGAATTATTTGATGCAGTAAAAGAACTTCGATGGAATACATATAAAGAAAGATATACACATAAAGATATATTAGATCTGGATCTTGGTGGAGTCAGTCAAAATTTAAATGAAGAAAATAATTATGCAGATGGTAGAGATATTTCGGGTTTTATATATTCCATTAAAAATGTTGCGTCTCAAATTAAACGCATAGCTGATGTGCTAGAAAAAAACAGTAAATAATCATTATGGGATTAATTTTACAGTGTGGAATGTTTTGTAATGGCAGAAATTGCATGATCTGTTGCTTCACCGACATTAAATAAAGTTTCTGTTAATAGTTTTTTACGAGCATCTGATAAATTTTGATTATTGATTGAGCGCAATGTGGAATCTAATGAATCAGCAGATTCTAATTTAGTTGTTGCACGCAATAATGGTTCTATAAAATCATTTGCATCATAGTCTTTTAGAACATGATCTTTCATGTAAAGTATAATTGGACGATTCATTATTAGATATTCATAAGTTACAGAGCTAATATCACCGACTAAGACATCTATATGTTGCAATAACTCGTATACAGAATGATCCTTGCTATATGAAATTTTAATTTGAGGGTTATTTAATTTATCTATATTTTTTTGCCAGTCAATTCCATGGCATTTATCTGGGTCTAATAAATTCGGATGTGGCCTTATAATTACATTGTAATCCAATAAATTATCAAGTGCAGTCAGAATTTCTTGATCCATTGATATAAGATTTTTTTTAACTGACCAACTTGGAGCATATAGTATTACAGGCTTTATACTTGGGAATTGTAAAAGTGAGGGGAGTTGATGTTTATTATTTGATACAAGTTTATCTGTTATGGGTAATCCTATCTTCTCAATTGTAACGCTTTTATCGACGAATTTTTTTTGAACCTCATAAGTAGTAGGACCCACGGAAAAAATAACATCATAATTGTTAATTACAGGATCTTTAATGTAGGACATTTTGGGGCCGGCGCCATGTGATATACCTATGGCAACACCATCAAACCAACTTGGTTTTCGATCTAATTCGGTTGTTACTAGAATATCATAAATATTAAACCAGTCATGCCAAAATTCATCAAATGTTTTATATTTAATATCTGGTATTTCATCTTTAGCATCAAAATTTGACCATTTAACTATAGTAATTTTAAATCGTTTATCTTGGTTAATTTTTTGTACGATTGTTTCAATATGCATATAGTGAAATTTTTCACATGCCTCGAATACAATATGAGTTTTTTTCTGTCTTAAAGGCCAAAATAGTCTAAGTGATTTTATAATTTTTTTAACTAGTTTTCGTTTTAAATCTGACATTGCACTATTTTTATGGAAAGTTTATTAATTATAGTGTGACTTATTAATAAATATAATCAAGATAATAATTTGATAAGCCAACAAAATATCATATAAAAAGGATGGTTTACACTTTTTAAATATTTAATTGGAGTCGAAAGATATGAGAAATGTCATTTTAAGATTTCTATTTTTAGATTATGTTTAATGTTATAATTAAATTATACTTAACAATCTTCTTAACTGCTACTGTCTTTATTGACATTATTTTGTAATTTTAAATGATATATATACATTACTAAAGTTGTGGTTAATAAGGTTTGTTACGAAACTGAAGATTTTGAACTTAATGTACTTTAAATTTTTAAAAAAAATAATTTCTTTGGTTAATGAGGTGTAATTCTTTGATTCTTATAGAAATGAGTTCAACTATCATAGTGAACTGCCGATAGTATTTAAAGTAAAAATAAATGGTGTGAAATGCATATTGTAATTCCTATGTCGGGTATTGGTAAGAGATTCATTGATGGTGGTTATGATGTACCAAAACCACTGATTGAAATTGATGGTAAGCCAATTATTCAGTATGTAGTAGAGCTTTTTCCTGGAGAAAGTAAATTTACATTCATATGTAATGAGCTACATTTTGAAACAACCGACATGAGGGATACTTTATTAAGAATTGCACCACAATGTGAAATCGTGTCAATACCATCACATGTTCTGGGACCTGTCTATACTGTATCAAGAATTATGGATGAGTTGGATGATGACGAAGAAATAATAGTGAATTACTGTGATTTTGGTACTTACTGGGACTATCAAGAATTTTTGGCACATACGAGAAATAGGAATGCAGATGGTGCAATAATTTCCTATAAGGGTTTCCATCCACACATGCTAGGTGCTACTAAATATGCCACTATTAGAGAAGATGCTCAATGGATGTTAGAGATAAAGGAAAAAGGGTCGTTTACTAATGATCGTATGCAGGAATTTGTCTCTAATGGAACTTATTATTTTAAGAAAGGGAGTTATATCAAAAAATATTTCATAGAAATGATGGATAAGGATATTAGTCTCAATGGCGAGTTTTATGTGAGTTTAATTTATAATCTGCTAGTTCATGACGGCCTAACTGTATCAATTTATGATATACAGCATATGTTGCAGTGGGGTGAACCACATGATTTTGCCTCTTATCGAAGTTATAGTAATTATTTTAAAAAAAATTCAGGAATATCGAAAGATTGGTTTCCACAAAAAAAATCTGTATCAATTATTCCTTTAATCGAAAATAATATCGTATTTGAAGAAGCGGGCTATACGAGTCCAGGATATTTACTTCCAATTAGTGGCTATCCAATGTTTGTTCAATCTTTAAAATCACTACCAAAAAGTGAAAAATATCTCTTTATGGTAGACAAAAAATATAATGATAAATTTAAAGTAGAGTCCGTTATTAATAAAGAATTTTCAAGTCCAATTTCAGAAGTTTTATCAAGTAAAGAAAAGCCAGATATTGTTAATGTTATTGACGGAATAAGTCACATAGATGACGATTCACCATTATTAGTATGTTCGCCATATAATTCAGTTCAATGGGATAATGATAACTATATGTCATTAGTATCAGATGAAACTATTGATGTATTACTTTGGGTTGCTAAGGGTAATCCTTTAGCAGTTGCAAAACCAGAATTATTTAATTGGGTTAAAGTAAAAGGTAGTAATGTGGTTTCTTCTGTATTGTTTGATACGTCCTCTGAAGATCTGGAAAATTCTCTAATGTTAATCGATGTTTATTATTTTAAAAATTGTGCTATTTTAAAAAAATATTACACAGAGATGAATGAGAATGTTGATCAGTATGGTGATATTACTTATATGTCGTTGATAAATTTCATGATAGGAAAAGGGTTAAATGTTAAAGTATTTAAAGTGGATACTTGCGTTAATTGGGGGCGAACACCTGGTGATTATGAGACTTTTAGATATTGGCAAAGTTTTTTTCATAAATATAATGATCATCCTTATAGTGTCGAAAATGATCCGATTGTAAATAAAAATTCCATGAATGAGTTAACTGATAGTTTTACATCATTTAAACAGAAATATATTTAAGAATAACACTAATGATCAGGTTACTTATATGGCGATAAAGAAAATTAAAGCAGTTATTTTCGATATGGATGGTGTTCTGATAGAAGAGAAGGGATGGCACTACGATGCTTTAAACAAAGCATTAAATTTGTTTGGTCAAGAAATTAGTCGTTATGAACATTTGGTAACCTATGATGGGCTCCCAACTATGAAAAAATTAGAGATGTTAACAGTAGAGCGTGGTTTTCCTATTTCGTTGCACTCATTCATAAATGATATTAAACAACAATACACAATGGACATGATTTTTACTCGATGTAAACCAGTGTTTAATCATCAATTTGCACTGTCACAATTAAAGAAGGATGGTTATAAGTTAGGAGTTGCATCGAATTCTGCAAGAGCAACAGTCGAAACTATGATGAGCAAGTCAGCATTATATCAGTATCTGGATTTTATGTTTTCTTACCAGGATGTGGTTAAACCAAAACCTGACCCGGAGATTTACTTAAAGGCGATAAATTTTCTAGAGTTAAAACCAGATGAATGTTTAATTATTGAAGATAATGAAAATGGAATTAAAGCAGCCAAAGCATCCGGCGCTTTTGTTCTGGAAGTGATTAGTGTTGATGATGTGAATTATAATAATATTATGTCTAAAATAAATTATATTGAGGCTTGTTGATGTTAAATATCTTAATACCAATGGCTGGTAATGCAGTGTATTACAAAGATAGTAATTATATCTATCCAAAACCACTGACTGAAGTGAAAGGGCGACCGATGATTCAAGGTGTTGTGGAAAATCTTGAAGCAATAGAAGGTGATTTACGATTTATTTTTGCAGTTAATAAAGAAGATTGTAAAAAATTTCATATCGATAGTGTTTTGCAATTATTAACAAAAAATAATGCGGAAATTATTCGTGTTGAAGGAAATACAGCAGGTGCGGCATGCACAGCACTATTAGCCGTAGATTACATTAATAATGACGATCCATTAATTATATCAAATTCTGATCAATTATTTAATTGTAGCTTAAATGATTTTATTATTAATTTTTCAAAACGAAAGCTTGATGCCGCAGTGATATGCTTTGATTCAGTCCACCCACGTTGGTCGTATGCTCTCACTGATGATAATGGATTAATCATTGAAACATCAGAAAAACGGCCGATTAGTAAGCAAGCGATTGCAGGATTTTTTTATTTCAAAAAAGGTAAATACTTTGTTAAAGCCGCTATGGATTCAATAACGAAGGATGCAAATATTAATGGCAACTATTATATTGCTCCTGTTTATAATGAATTGGTTTTAGGTGGAAAGAAAATGGGTATTGGTGTCGTAGATAACGATCAATACCATACGTTTTATTCTACGCAACTGCTTGAAGAATATAATAGGACCGTAGTCGTTGATTAAATTTAATTGTATTGAATCATGACTAACAAACTTACAAAAGTGGAGTTGAATAAATGACAACTGTTTTTTGGGTGTTTTTCACTTTAATTGTTTATCATTATTTCTTATATCCCGTAATGATAATTTTAATGTCTAAATTTATATCTAGTGATATTGTTTTACCAGAAGTTGGTGACATAAACGAGAATGATCTCCCGTCTGTTTCATTTATAATAGCCGCATATAATGAAGAATCAGTTATTTTTGATAAAATAAAAAATACACTGAATTTAGATTACCCGAAAAATAAAATTGAAATAATTGTTGCTTCTCATGGTTCAAATGATAGAACAGTAGATGTAGTAAGTGAATTTTTCTCATCCGGTGTCATTTCACTTCATTCAGAAAAACGTGAAGGTAAAACTGCTGCCTTAAATTATGCGGTTGAAGCTGCTAAAAATGATATAATTATTTTCTCCGATGCAAATAATATGTTTTCTAATGAAGCAGTAAAATACCTAGTTAGACATTATGTTAATGAAAAAATTGGTGGCGTTTGTGGTTTAAAGAGTATCTTGGGTGATGATGAACGTCAATCATCTGAAGGTGATGGGCTCTATTGGAAGTATGAATCGGCGATAAAGCAAGCTGAAAGTGACTGTAGTACTATTACTAATGCTGATGGTGAAATTTTTTCATTACGAAGAAAATTGTATACTCCCATGGATAAGCATATCATTAATGATGATTTGGAGCTTACCTTTGATTTAGTTAATAATGGTTATAAAATTGTCTATGAAATGCAAGCTACATCTTCTGAGCTCGCGTCAATTAATTTGAATGATGATTATTTCGTTAAAGTCAGGATGGTTGCAGGAAGTTTTCAAGCACTTCAAAAATATTTTACTCAAGTATTTTTTCCGAGAACATTTTTTTCCTGGATGTTTTTTTCGCATAAAGTGCTAAGG
>CAYOHQ010000191.1:0-6862 GCA_964403805.1 uncultured Thioalkalispiraceae bacterium
GTAATGTTTGTAAACAAACAGATACTAGTTGGTATTTTTTATAATTTAATTATTTAGTTTTTTTATACTTCCAAATAATCTAAAATTCCTTCAGCCGCTTGTTGGCCTTCATAAACAGCGGTTACCACTAAATCAGAACCGCGTACCATATCGCCGCCAGCAAATACTTTCGGATTCGTGGTTTGGAATTTAAATTCCTGTTTACTCGGTGCAAGGATTCGGCCACGATCATCGAGATTAATTTTATTTTTTGTTAACCATTCTGGTGGGCTTGGTTGAAAACCAAATGCCACAATAACACAATCAGCCGGAATAATTTCTTCGGAGCCGGCCACTGGTTCAGGGCGACAGCGTCCACGTTCATCAGGTTCACCCAATTTAGTAGTAATCACTTTAATGCCTTCTACTTTATCGGTTCCGACTATTTCCAGTGGTTGTCGATTCCATTTGAAATCCACACCTTCTTCTTTGGCATTAGCGACTTCTCTCTTTGAGCCAGGCATATTGGTTTCATCACGTCGATAAGCGCAGGCTACACTGCTTGCCTGTTGTCTGATCGCGGTGCGGTTACAATCCATGGCAGTATCACCACCACCGAGTACCACTACTTTTTTATCTTTCATGTCGATAAAATCACTGCTGTGTTTTTCAAAACCCAAACAGCGATTGGCATTTGAAATTAAATACGGTAATGCTTCAAACACGCCGGGTAGATCTTCACCCGGGAATCCGCCTTTCATGTAGTTATAGGTTCCCATGCCCATGAACACTGCATCGTAATCTTTCACTAATTCTTCGAGTTGTATGTCTGTTCCGATATCGGTGTTTAAACGAAACTCCACGCCCATTTCTTCCTGAATGGCACGGCGGCGTTTAATGATTTGTTTTTCGAGTTTAAATTCAGGAATACCGAAGGTAAGCAGGCCACCCACTTCCGGGTAACGATCAAATACCACCGGTTTAACACCATTACGAATTAATGTATCCGCACAACCCAAACCGGCCGGACCTGCACCAATGATAGCTACTTTTTTACCAGTGTCTTTAACTTTAGATAGATCCGGTCGCCAACCTTGATCAAATGCACTGTCAGTAATGAATTTTTCGATGGAGCCAATGGTAACCGCACCAAACTCATCGTTTAAAGTACAGGCACCTTCACACAAGCGATCTTGAGGACATACCCGGCCACAAATTTCAGGCAGAGAATTTGTTGCGTGAGATAATTCAGCGGCTTTAATGATATTGCCTTCAGCAATTAATTGTAACCAGTTTGGAATGTAATTGTGCACCGGGCATTTCCATTCGCAATACGGGTTACCACAATGCAAGCAGCGATCCGCCTGATGTTTTGCGGTTTTCTGATCAAACTTATCGTAAATTTCACGGTACTCTTGTATCCGGACTTTAACGCTCAGTTTTTTAGGATCATGGCGCGCGACTTGTAAAAATTGAAAATTATTTCCCATGTTATGCTGCAGCCTCTTGTAAATCTTCTAACAAGTTTTCCAAAGACGCGGCTTTAGGTTTCACTAACCAGAATTTATTAATTTCATCGGCAAAATTATCCAGAATATATTGCCCACGAACACTGCCGGTATCGGCAACAAAATCTTTGATTACTGTGCGTAAATGATTTTTATAGACTTCCATCTGTTCTGCTGCGATGCGCTGGATATCAACATCTTGATTTACATTATCAACAAATTGATTTTTTTGATCATACACATAGGCAAAGCCACCGGTCATACCGGCACCAAAGTTACTCCCAGTTTCACCTAACACGGTTATCATACCACCGGTCATGTATTCACAACCGTGATCGCCGATGCCTTCAACAACAGCAGAACAACCTGAATTTCGAACACCAAAGCGTTCTCCTGTTAAACCGGCTGCATGTAACTTGCCGCCTGTTGCACCATACAAACAAGTATTGCCGATGATGACCGTTTCAAAACTATTAAACACGCTGGCTTTAGGTGGGTAAATAACTAACTTGCCACCGGCCATGCCTTTGCCAACATAGTCGTTGGCATCGCCTTCTAAAATCATATTCAAACCACCGGCATTCCACACACCAAAACTTTGGCCTGCTGTGCCTTTGAGATTTAAAGTGATCGGCGTGTCTTCCATACCAAGGTCATGATGTAATGCGGCAATTTCACCGGATAAGCGCGCACCAATCGAACGATGGATGTTTTCAACGGTGTAACTAAAACTACCACCACTTTTGTTATTAATGGCATCACGAGTATCAAGCACCATTTGTTCGGCGAGTTCGCCTTTATCAAACGGATCGTTTTTTGGTGACTCGCAATAACGCGGTTTATCTGCCGGGACATTGGCATCATCCAGTAGTGCCGACAAGTCTAAAGACTTTTGTTTATTGGTTTTACCATCTAATTGTTTTAGTAAATCGGTTCGGCCAATTAAATCGGTCATTTTGGCGATGCCCAATGCCGCCATCAATTCACGTGCTTCCTCGGCAATGAAATGGAAGTAGTTCATCACGGCTTTTACTTCACCACTAAAATGCAAATCGCGTAACACATCGTTTTGAGTTGCTACACCAGTGGCACAATTATTTAAATGACAAATGCGTAAATATTTACAACCCATTGCAATCATCGGGCCGGTGCCAAAACCAAAACTCTCGGCACCAAAAATAGCGGCTTTAACAACATCCAGTCCTGTTTTTAAACCACCATCCGTTTGCAAACGGACTTTGCCGCGCAAATCATTAGCGCGCAATACTTGATGGGTTTCGGTTAAGCCGAGTTCCCAGGGACTGCCGGCATATTTCACCGAGGTTAACGGTGAAGCACCAGTGCCGCCATCAAAACCGGAAATGGTAATTAAATCGGCATAGGCTTTGGCAACACCGGCTGCAATAGTACCGACACCTGCTTCGGCAACTAATTTAACTGATACTAAACCATCAGGATTAACCTGTTTTAAATCGTAAATTAATTGCGCCAGATCTTCGATAGAATAAATATCGTGATGTGGTGGTGGTGAAATTAATGATACGCCGGGTTTACAAAAACGTAAGCTGGCAATGTATTCATTAACCTTACTACCAGGCAGTTGCCCGCCTTCTCCGGGTTTGGCACCTTGGGCGACTTTAATTTGCATCACTTCGGCACTGCGTAAATAAGCCGGCGTCACACCAAAACGACCTGAAGCAACTTGTTTAATTTTGGATCGTTTCATGGTGCCGTAACGCTCGAAGTGTTCGCCGCCTTCACCCGAGTTAGAGCGACCCCCAATTTGATTCATGGCTTCGGCCAGGGTTTCGTGTGCTTCGGGCGATAATGCACCGAGACTCATCGCCGCAGAATCAAAGCGAATCATAATTTCTTCAATGGGTTCAACTTTATCGATTGCGATAGCTTTAATATCTTTGTCGTTAATACGAAGTTCGAGTAAGTCGCGTAGTGACAGAGCATCGCGATTATTCACCAAATTTGCGTAGATTTTATATTGTTCGTAATCACCAGAACGAACGGCGGCTTGCAGCGTATTAACGACATCCGGGTTGTAGGCGTGTTGTTCACTATCGTGAACGTATTTTAATAAACCACCCTGCGCCATATTTTTGCGTGGGTTCCAGGCTAATTTTTGCGAGACTTTCAGATCATCATCAAAATCTTCAAACCGAATTCCGGATACCCGGTTAGTGGTGCCGGTAAAACACAGGTCAACAACGTCCTGATGTAAACCAACCGATTCAAATAATTGTGCACCACGATAACTGGCGATAGTTGAAATGCCCATCTTAGAAGTGATTTTGTATAAGCCTTTTTTAATTCCCTTACGGTAATTAATTTCTAATTTAGTGGTATTTAATTCTGTAATTTCACCGCTTTCCTGCATGTCACGTAAACACGCAAACGCAAGGTAGGGGTAAATTGCTGTCGCACCGTAACCGAGTAACACTGCAAAGTGGTGTGGGTCGCGCACTGTGCCGGTTTTTACGATGATGTTGGCATCACAGCGTAGGCCTTTTTGAATTAAGCGATGATGCACAGCACCGGTAGCAAACACAGCATGAACCGGGCGTGTATCTTTACTGATGTCTTTATCGGTTAGTAATAATATTACTTTGCCGGATTTTATTGCAGCTTCCGCTTTATCGGCAATGTCGATGACGGCGTTTCGTAAATCGACATCATGTGGATAATTTAAACTGATGGTTTCATTGGCGTAGTTAGAATCGCTTTCGCCCAATGCCATTAATGAATTTAATTTAGTATGTGATAGCACTGGTGAATTAACAATGGTGCGTTTGGCATTGTCTTGTGATTCAATAAATAGATTTTTTTCACGTCCAAAGCAGGTTTCCAACGACATCACTACCTGTTCGCGAATCGGATCGATCGGTGGATTGGTAACCTGCGCAAATTGCTGCCGGAAATTATCATAAGGTGATCGTACCTGAGTTGATAGCACCGGGAACGGAGTATCATCGCCCATCGAGCCAATCGCTTCAGCACCGCTCTCAGCCAAAACGCGCAGAATTTGATCACGTTCTTCAAAAGTAACACCGAATAATTTTTGAAAAATTGGAAACTGCTCAACAGCAACCGGTTCTAAAATAGTTTCTTCGTCTAACACCGATTCAATATGATTGCTGCTCTTCATCCATTCTTTATAAGGATGACGATTTTTCAGCATATCGTTAACGTCATCGGGCAATAATAATTTTTTGGTTTGTAGATCGATAGCCATCATTTGGCCGGGCTTTAGACGTCCTTTTTGAATGACGTCTTCATCTTTGTAATGATAGACACCAATCTCAGAAGCAATGGTAATGTGGCGATCTTTAGTTATAACCCAACGAGCAGGACGCAAACCATTTCGATCCATACTGCAACCGGCATAACGGCCATCACTCAAGACAACACCGGCAGGACCATCCCAGGATTCCATGTGCATGGAGTTGTATTCATAATATGCTTTTAGATCGGCATCCATGTTGGGCGCATTTTGCCAGGCAGGCGGAATCAACAAGCGCATGGCGCGAAACATATCCAGGCCACCGGCGAGTAATGCTTCGAGCATGTTATCGAGACTGTTGGAATCCGAGCCCGACATTGATACTAAAGGTCGAACATCGGCCATTGGAATAGCCGGGCTTTCAAATTTATGACCACGCGCAACCGACCAGTTACGATTACCTTGAATGGTATTGATTTCGCCATTGTGGGCTAAATAACGAAATGGCTGAGCCAGACGCCATTGCGGTAAGGTATTCGTTGAAAAACGCTGATGAAAAATCGCGACTGATGATGCCATTTTATCATCGGCTAAATCGAGATAAAACTCCGGTAGATGCTCGGGCATGACCAGTCCTTTATAGGAGATCATGGTCGATGACAAACTGGGGATATAAAACATGGCATCATTGACTTCGATGGATTTTTCGCATCGGCGTCGCGCTATATATAAATGTTGTTCAAATTCACTAGCCGACATCTCTGCAGCAGCATTAACAAAAATCTGTTCAATTTGCGGTAAGCTGGTAAGTGCTTGCTCACCACAAGCAGCTTTATTGACTGGGACTTCACGCCAGCCCAGTACCGCTAATCCTTCTTGAGTTAATTCTTTTTCCAATTGAACACGGCTAGTAGCCGCGAGTGTCTGATCCTGGTTTAAAAACACCATGCCAACGGCATAATTATTAGTTAGCTTGAAACCACGAGCTTTGGCCTGTTGCTGAAAGAAATCGTCCGGTTTTTTGATCAATAAACCACAGCCATCACCAGTCTTACCATCGGCAGCAACAGCACCACGGTGGGTTAAACGCGCTAAGGCGGTTATAGCGGTGTCTAACAACCAATGGCTGGCTTTATCGTCCATATTGGCAATAAGTCCAAAACCGCAGTTTTCGCGCTCAAATTCGGGTCGGTACATCGCACCGTGTAATTTTTCCATATCAGTCTGCATATTAATTCATTGATTTTATTGACGATTTTGAATCATGTGATGATAAAAGCGTCATTGAAATTAGCTAAGTCAAACGGCCAAGCAGTATACAAGCCTGCAATGCTAGGTTCAATTGCTATTAGCACATAATTTACTTATCGCTGATTACTGAATAAAGTGTTAAAAATCAAATTATTAGAGAGTTCTAAGCGAGTGGCTTAGATGGAATTCAATTTATTTTCCAGAGATTGGCAGACTGTGCAGTGCGGTAATCATAAAACGCATTTTTTGATCAATAAATGTACATAAATCAAATAATTAAATGAATACTCATATCATTTAACACTATATTGGGATAGATTGCGCTGGTTCATTGGACACAGATATTGGTTACGTTACAATGCGCGCTTTTAGTGACTCAGGAATAGGTGAAAATATGAAGGATACTCTGATAGAAATAATGATTGCAATGATGCCTTACATGAAACCATTTATGTATATTGGCATTGCATTTGCAGTATTAGGCTTGATTTTAGTACTAACTAAAATGGCAGCAAAAACATCTGAAAATACCGCATTACGCTGGTCGTTACGTATTGTTTATATTACCGCAGGATTTTTTCTGTTAGCGCAGGCAATGGGTTTTATTCTGAATATGCCACCAACAATTAATTTTGGTGATTCCAGTAAATTTGAGTTTATTTTAGTGAGCTTCTGGCAAGTTGGGCTGGCGTTTTTATTCGCTGCCGTTGCATTAAAGCTGATGGGTAAAGTTGGTCAAACCAGTATATCGTAAAAAATTACTTGCATAAAAAAAGCCTGAACTTTTATTCAAGTTCAGGCTTTTTTTTATCTGTATGAAGCAGATTATTTAATGCGAGTAAATGAACCACTTGCACCAACGTTAGTATCATTCCATCCTTCTTATTTCTAT
>CAYOHQ010000192.1:0-6748 GCA_964403805.1 uncultured Thioalkalispiraceae bacterium
TACGTGGTGATTTAATTTGTTCAACAGCACTGGCTATATTGATATTAATTAACACTAAAATAAAAAATACGACTTTCACTTTAACACGCTCACTTAGTATTTAATTTTTTAAAACTGGTCATGAACACTGGCAATATCAGTAAAGTACTTAATAAGGTTAACAATACACCTATCGTTAACAATTGCCCCATGCTTGCTGTGCCGGGATGAGATGAATAACCCAGATTACCAAAACTTGCCACCGTGGTAAGTGCACTTAATACAACTGCACGTGAAGTACTGGTATGTAAAATATGTGAACCTGTTGCTTCACCACTGCGATGACGACTGATCATATGAATGCCATTATCAACACCGATTCCAAATAATAACGGTATGGCGATTATATTCGAAAAATTAAACGGAATCTCAAATAACACAGCTAATGCTGTCGTAAATAATGCAGCCAACAATAATGGTGTTAATACTAAGAATGTATCTGTTATGTTTCTATAAATGAGCAATAATAAAATGGTAATTAATATTAACGCGGTTAATAGTGCCTGTTTAAAAGCGGATACTGCCACATCACCTGCCGCCAGTGTTATAGCCGGAGTATCGGTAAGCTCAGGAGCAACACTGGCAACTTGATTCACAAACTCACGTAACTGAGTAACATTGGATATTGCATATTTTGGATAAACCAATAATAAATAACGTTGAGTAATGGTGCTAATCCAGTGGCGACGGTCTTGAGCCGGTAAATTTTTCAATTGCACTTTATCGGGATTTACTGTTTGTTGTAAAAATAATATCGCATTAGTAAATGATCCCATAATAGATTCATCAAGCTTGGATAATGCAATATTGCGCTGCTTATCGTCTAGTTTATCTATATTAACAATTAATTTAGAGAGTGTATCGTACAGTTCAGGTGCACGATTTCTGTCTAGCAATTTTAAGCTTTTTTGCAGGCTTGCTATTGTCGTATGATATTTTGTTGTTTTGTTCTGACGCGGTGACACTGTATTAAACAGAGACAATGAATGCTGCAATGCATTTAATTCAATTAGCCGGTTTTGTTGATTATCTGGAATGAAATCGACTATTGATGAAACCTTTTCCACTGTAGAGAGTGTCGTTAATTTTTGCTGCAATTTTTTTAATTGTTGCTTATCGTCTACTAGAATTGATATGTGTAATGGGGAATTTTCTTTATCCTTAGTTAATTCTCTAAAAGTTTTAACAGATTCACTTTTTGAATCTCGCATATTTAATAAATCGTAATCAAAATAAGAATTTGAAACCAGCAATAATGATCCTATTGTTAATAGGCTTATAATTACTATAATTATTCGTTGATGTTGTTGTAATACCGAAGATAAATATTGCCAGGCGGGTTGGCTTAACTGGCGAGCAGCTTGTGTCCCTGCACTGGTTGTTAATGGTGATAAATGAAATAGTGCCGGTAGCACACTCAAACTAACAATCAGGCTGATAAACATTCCCGTTCCGGAGATAATACCCAGCTCAGACAAACCGACGAAATCTGTTGGAATAAAAGCGTAAAAACCAATCGCTGTAGAAATTGCACAAATTACTAATGAACTACCCACTTCATGGGTTGTGGTTCTTAATGCTTGATCCGAACTTTTATGTTGAAATATTAATTCCTGATAACGTAAACAAAGGTGTATTGAAAAATCGATGCCCAACCCGATATACAATACGGCAAAAGCCACCGAGATTAAATTTAAACTGCCCACACTCAAAGCAGCAAAACCAGCTGTTAAACTTAAGCCTATTAATAACGTAATTAATGAATATATTAAAATTTTAAACGACCGACTACCCAGCCATAACAACACGACAACCAGTAATAACGCCATTATCCCGGCCAGCTCCATTCCCTGACTGACACTGTTTAACTCTTCGTAGGCCATCGCCAGTGAGCCGGTAATATTCAATTGAAAATCCGGTTGTTGATCCTGCTTTAATTGTTGTGCGGTTATTCGAATTAAATTAAGAGCATCAGCAGCAGCCAACACCTCACGGTATTTTTCTGTTGGTTCAATTAAAATTAGTTGTTTTGAATCTTTGCCAGTTTTATTTGGCGTTGTTAAAAACACCGAATTCCAATCCAGTGATTTCGCTAAATTTTGTTGTTGTGCTTTTAAAGTCGTTACTGTTTCATTAAATATAGTAGTAATTATGTTGTTAGAATTTTGTGTTAACGCTAATTGAGTAATTAAATTACTGGTTTCAGGTCGTTTGGATAATTTTGTTAAAAAATCATTTGATGATTTTAAATTCTGATCGAAAGCAATAAACTCGCTTTCATCTAAATAAAGCAATCTGTGCTGTGCAAAATAGTCGTTGGCGCCGGGGAGATACACCGTTTTAAAAAATGTTTTATGCGGCCTTAGCTTATTTGCCAGATCACGTGAAACGTGTTGAACTGCAGTTGTGCTGTTTGCAGTGACAACCACCAGAATCATGTCATTGTGATATGGAAATGATTTGAAATACTCATTTCGAACCTGTCGGTAAGGCAGGTCTTTGCTTAACATGTCATCGGTGTTGGTATTAATTCCGATATTTGTTACGGTGTAGTAAATTGATATTAAAGAGAGCATTACAAAGAACAACAACACCCCGAAGGCATATCGCATGACAAAGCGCATCCATTTATCCAGATAGGAACTAATGCGAGTTTCTGTCGTCAAGTAAAATTCCTGTTTAGCGGTTAATTGCGATAGTAGCCTTGAACTACTATTGATTTCAATCAGTTACTAATCACAAAAAATCAGCGAATAGTTTGACCTGGATAGCCGGGCACTGTTAGCCTGTGTAGAATATCATAATTTTGTGAATCTAATTCAAAACATGTCAGCACACCCCCAAAATACAGTGTTAGCCACTTTCGAGAGTGACGAGAATCTGCAGAATTATCTGTTACAAGGGGTATCTCGAACCTTCGCGCTAACCATTCCACAATTACCGGATGAATTGTGTAAAACAGTCTCAAATGGCTATTTATTGTGTAGAATAATTGACACTATCGAAGATGATCCGGCACTGAACTTTGAGCAAAAAAGTCGTTTAGCCGAACAGTTTGTCGCCGTTGTTGCGGGAACCGGTGATGCACAAGAATTTTCCAGCCATTTAGCGCCATTATTATCAGAAGCAACAATACCGGCTGAACACGAATTAATTTCGCTAACCCCGCAAGTGATTAAAATTACCCATAGCTTTAATGCAATACAACGTGAAGCTCTGAGTACTTGTGTGCAAATCATGGCAGATGGCATGATTCATTATCAGGAAGTCGATACCAGCAAAGGCTTAGCAACACTTAACGACATGGAACGCTATTGTTATCATGTTGCCGGTGTCGTAGGTGAAATGCTATGCAAGTTGTTTTGTGCCTATTCCCCCGAAATTAATCAGCATTACGATAAATTGATTAAGCTTGCAGTTGCATTTGGTCAGGGCTTACAAATGACCAATATCTTAAAAGATATCTGGGATGATCAACAACGCGGTGCTTGCTGGTTGCCACAGGATGTTTTCACCCGGCACGGCTTTGATTTAGCGGATTTAAAGCCGGGAATGCAGCACACCGGATTTGAACAGGGTCTCGAAGAATTAACATCGATAGGGTTTAATTGTTTACAACAGGCTCTTGAATACACTCTATTGATACCCCGCCGTGAAGCCGGTATTCGAAATTTTTGCTTTTGGGCAATTGGTATGGCAGAACTAACATTACGCAAAGTGCATCAAAACAAGCAGTTTAGTAACAGCACTCAGGTAAAAATAACCCGCCGAAGTGTTAAAATGACAATTGCAGCCAGTAAAATAGCAGTTTATAACGATCTGCTATTACGAGCCTTGTTTAATTTTTCTGGTCGCGGATTACCGCATAAAAAATTGGGTTCAATCAGTTAATTATGACTCTACTGTGCCACTAATGAGTGAACAGTTCTTCTTCCATATTCAAGCAAATAACGTAAAATAATAACCTATGTACCGTGAAAAACTTCATTTGGAAGCTGCAGCAAGCTCATTAAATTCTTCAAGTAATCAAACTGAAGATGCTACAGTTACTTCACCTAAATATTCCGAAATTGATCTCAGCGTTCAACGTGCTAGTGAAGCACTACTGTCACAACAAGCTGAAAAAGGCTACTGGTGTTATGAGCTAGAAGCAGACTGCACGATTCCAGCTGAATATATTCTTATGATGCATTTTGTGGATGAAATTGTTCCAGAATTGCAATCGAAAATCACAACCTACATACGCCGACATCAACAAGCAGATGGCGGCTGGCCATTGTATTTTGCCGGTAAATTTGACATCAGTTGCACAACAAAATGTTATTTAGCTTTAAAACTTGCTGGTGATGATCCCGATGCACCGCACATGGAAAAAGCCCGAAATAAAATTCTAAAGGCCGGTGGCGCAGCTCAGTGTAATGTATTTACCATGCTGGCAATGGCAATGTTTGAACAAGTACCATGGTCGGCAGTGCCCATTGTACCAGTAGAAATCATGCTGCTACCACACTGGTTTCCATTTCACATTAGCAAAGTAGCATACTGGTCCAGAACGGTGACAGTGCCATTATCCATTTTATGTACTCATCGGGTTAAGGCACGCAATCCGAATCAAATTGATATTCAAGAATTATTTATCGATGATCCTGAAAAAATTCGTTTAAAATTTCCGTTTAGTTTTAACGTTAAAGGTTTATTCGTTGTTTTAGAAAAAATGGCAAAAATTATTGAGCCACTGACTCCAATCTGGCTACGAAACATCGCAACCAACAAAGCTGAAGCCTGGTTTGTTGAACACTTGAATGGCGATGGTGGTCTTGGTGCTATATTTCCAGCGATGGTTAACGCTTATGAAGCTCTCGATTATCTTGGTTATCAGGCTAATGATCCAATTCGCATCACTGCAAAAAAAGCAATTGATGATTTATTAGTTATCACTGACGACTCAGCCTACTGCCAACCTTGTAATTCACCAATATGGGATACTGGCCTGGCTTGTTTGGCATTGCAGGAAGTTGGTGGCGCTGAACAACAAATTGGCAAAGCGCTCGACTGGTTGCAAACAAAACAACTACTCACTCAAAAAGGTGACTGGCAGGAACAACGGCCAAATCTCGAACCGGGTGGTTGGGCATTTCAATTTCGAAATGATTTTTATCCGGATCTTGACGACACAGCCGTAGTTGCATGGGCAATGCAAAATACCCGCAACAGCAAATACCAATTCTCAATAAATCGCGCTGTAAACTGGTTGATGGGAATGCAGTCATCAAATGGTGGTTTTGCATCTTTTGAAATAGATAATTTTTATGAATTTTTAAATGAAATTCCATTTGCTGATCATGGTGCGCTGCTCGATCCACCATCGGCTGATGTTAGTGCCCGTTGTTTAACATTATTCGGCACGCTCGATAAAATGAAACAGTACCAACATAAAGACGTTATCAGTCATTGTTTGCAGTATCTTACACAACAACAAGAAGATAGCGGTGCCTGGTTTGGCCGTTGGGGAACTAACTATATATACGGCACTTGGTCAGTATTAGTGGCACTGGATAAAGCCGGTATCGATAAACGTGACGTCATGATACAACGCGCAATAACGTGGTTAAAATCTTGCCAACGTAAAGATGGTGGTTGGGGTGAAAGCAATGATTCGTATATTGACGAAAATTATGCCGGTGAAAATACCCGTAGCACCGCTTTTCAAACAGCATGGGCAATGCTAGCATTAATGGCCGGGGGTGATACTGATTCTATAGAATTACAACGTGCCATTCGATATTTATGTAATACGCAAAAAGAACATGGGCTTTGGCAGGATGAATGTTTCACTGCCCCGGGCTTCCCGCGTGTTTTTCATTTAAAATACCATAGTTACGATAAAATATTTCCACTCTGGGCACTCGCTCAATATCGAAATTTAAATCAAGCTACTTGATTCTTATCACAGGATCAATTCTCCATGCCGACAACTCTGGGAATCATCGTTGCATTACCTAATGAAGCTTCGGTTTTAACAAATCAAACAGCAAAACAACATATCCCACTGACATTATCAAACAAAGTGACACTGATTGTTTGCGGTATGGGATCATCAAATGCACAACAAGCTGCACAGCTTTTAATAAAACAGGGTGTGACAAATTTACTCAGTTTTGGTACCGCTGGTGGCCTTGATTCGAATTGTAAAGCTGGCGATATCATCGTAGCCAACTCTTGTATCGATAATAATGGAAAAATTATTCCAGTAGATACAAACTGGCAACAACGAATATTCAATAGACTGGATAAACTTGATACTGTTAATGTTTTAAACGCAGCAATATGTGAAAGTTCTTTTGTTGTAAAAAATAGTTTAGATAAAAAAACACTACATAAGAAAACCAATGCAGCTGCAGTTGATATGGAAAGTGCTGCAATCGCACAAATAGCAAATGAGAATCACATTCCTTTTATCAGCCTGCGCGTAATAGTTGATTCTGCTGATATGACAATTCCATATGTAGTCATGAATAATATGGATGAAAACGGTAATATTGCTATTATAAAATTGTTATTTGGATTATTAAAAAAACCTGGTGACATCATCTCTTTAATACAGCTTGCAGATAATTTTAATAAAGCACGAAAAATAATGCTGGAATGTAAAAATAAACTTGGTATTGAGTTTTTGTATATTTAATTACTGTTGTCCCGTTAACTTTAA
>CAYOHQ010000193.1:0-6731 GCA_964403805.1 uncultured Thioalkalispiraceae bacterium
ATTATTGCTATTGTCCTTGCAGATAACACTGGGAATTTCCAATGTCGTGTTATCACTTCCGTTATTGGTTGCCGTAGCGCATAATGCCACCGGAGCACTGTTATTATTAAGCATAGTATTAACAAACCATGCGTTACGACCAAAAGATAATTTTATTAATTAATGGATATTATTTAACATGCCAGCCAGCCCATTCATTATAAAACTCAATAATCTAACCGAACGTCTAAACGATTATTACGAACTCTGTAAACCACGAGTCGTGATGTTAATTGTGTTTACTGCTTTAATTGGCATGTTCTTAGCCACACCAACATCAAATCCAGGCATGGTGCCGTTTGATATTCTGGTTTTTGGCAGTTTTGGAATTGGCTTCGCTGCAGCATCGGCAGCGGCTATCAATCAACTTGTTGATCGCAAAGTGGATGCCATTATGAGTCGCACCAGTGCTCGACCCTTGCCAACTGGGCACATGACCAACACACAAGCATTGGTTTTTGCTATCGGGCTTGGACTTTTTGCAATGGCCTTACTCATCATTTTTGTTAATCTATTAACAGCAGCATTAACCTTTGCCTCACTAATTGGTTATGCCGTGGTCTACACTATGTATTTAAAACGCGCCACGCCACAAAATATTGTTATCGGTGGCGCTGCCGGTGCAGCACCACCAGTATTGGGTTGGACAGCCGTAACCGGATATCCCGATGCCGATAGCTGGCTGCTATTTTTAATAATCTTCGCATGGACACCACCGCATTTTTGGGCATTGGCTATTCATCGACGCGATGAATACGCTAAAGTTGATATTCCGATGTTACCAGTGACTCACGGCGTTAAATTTACCCGATTACACATATTACTGTATACCATCATTTTATTATTAGTATCGCTGCTACCTTTCATCTCGGGCTTGAGTGGCTTATTTTATTTAATCTGCGCGATTATTCTCGGATCAATTTTTTTAGTTTATGCCATCCTGCTGCATTCTGGTAAAGATGGAAAAATTGCCATGAAAACTTTTGGCTTTTCAATTATCTATTTAATGTTAATTTTTTCAGCGTTATTAGTTGATCACTATATCCCGTTGTTTAAATCAATTTTTAATGGTTAAGTTTTTTATTTATTAACATAACACCCATAATAATGTAAACCTTAATTACAGAATAATTTATATGACGAACCTTCTTACGGCTGGTGTCATTAACTTACTATATGATTGTTCTTTTAAAAATAGCAGTTAAAGATAGTTTTTGAGAGAATTCCATAACCGCAAAATCTAGTATCTTATTCTAACAATTTCTATTTAAAATATCTTTTAATAACATATAGTTTTAACGTCCCTAATTTTGACTGTTTCTATAAATGTGGGATTTCAAAATAAATTCCCTTTGTATATCATAAAATAATGCCTACCTATAGGCATAATAAATCCTCCGTATAAAGTTAGTTGGTTTAATTTGATTATTAGCAAATATTGTTAATATATTTTTAACAAAGTTGTATCAAAATACGTTCTGAAATACATATTTAATTTATCATGGATTTTTTATATCAATAAGTTGGAGGTTTACAATGGAATTAGCGAAGACAATTGAAAAAAATAATTACGGTTTAACACACAATTACACGGAAATTGATTTGCATTATGATGAGTCGTTAAATGCTTTGTGGTTTTTTATGAAAGGTAAACCACGGCCAAGTTTTACAACTTCATTAATTCAGGAACTCACACACCTGTATAAAACCATTAGAACAAGGCAATTCGATTTTAGTCCAATTAATTATGTTGTTGTGGCCTCTGGTGTTCCGGGTGTTTTTAATTTAGGAGGGGATTTGGCACATTTTCGGCGCTGCGTTGAATTACAAGATAAAGAAGCGCTAAGAGCGTATGCCTATGCCAGTGTTGCATTAGAATACGAAAACATTAGTCATTTTGGACAAGATATCACATCGATTGCATTAATGCAGGGGGACGCCTATGGCGGTGGTTTTGAAGCAGCTTTATCTTGTAATGTCATTGTAGCGGAAAAAGGAATCAAAATAGGTTTTCCTGAAATATTGTTTAATTTATTTCCGGGGATGGGGGCATACACGTATTTGGCTCGCCGGGTTGAACCGCATTTTGTTGAGGAAATGATAACATCGGGACAAATGTATACATCGGATGAATTATTTGAACGCGGTATTATTGATATTTTAGCGGAGCCGGGTGAAGGTGAGAAAGAATTAAATTCGTATATCCATAAACACCGTAACCAGCGTCATGGTCATATCGCAATGCAAAAAGCGCGATTACGAACCTATCCCGTTACTCTAGAGGAACTACATGATATTTGTGATATATGGGTTGATGCTGCCTTAGGATTATCGGATAGAGATTTAAAAATAATGGATCGCCTGGTGAAACGACAGAGTAGATTATCCATGAAAACTAAAATTACAAGTATCGCTTAATCGGGTAGTTTGGTTGACGAGCTTGAATTCGAATGGGTATTATTTTCTTTTAATGCATTATATGCTCGTTCGAATTCAAACTCTATTGTGTTTAATAATTCTGCCGCTTGCTCCTGATATTGAAGTAGAGTAAGATTTTGCGCATTTTTACATGCACGATATAATTTTGTAGCACATATCGTTCCTGCACTGCCTTTGAATGTATGTGCTGCTTCTACAAAATCATGGAGCTGATTGTATTTTGCAGCATTAAGCCGCACTAGTAGTTTTGCACCGTCTTGAGAAAAACTTTCTATTAAATCATGAAGAAAAATACCATCGTCTAATAATTTTAGTTGTTCCAGCTCTTCTAAGTTTAAAATAGTATTATTTGTTGGTTTGGTTTTTTTTAAATTAGTTTTACTATTTTCTTTTATATGTGCTGTTAACTTATTAACACCTGAAATAAGTGTTTTACTCCTAATTGGTTTGGTAAGATACAGATCGACTCCTGCTTTTTTACATTCAAGTTCAGCGTCTGTTGTTGCATTGGCTGTTAAAATAATAAAGGGCATCGTGCTGTCGGGGGATGTAAATCGAAATATTTTTACAACGTTTAACCCACCGACATTAGGCATGTGCATATCGAGAATACAAAGGTCGTAAATATTTGATTCGAGTTTATCAAGCGCTTTGTCACCATCATCAACAACAGTGACAGTATGGCCGGATAGCTCCAGGATGCGAGTTATCACTTTTTGATTTGGAGCGCTGTCATCCGCGAATAAAATTCGGTATTGTTTATTATTTTTACGAATAAAATGTGCTTGAAATTCTTCAATATTATTATTGGAGTAATCCGATAGTGATGTTGAAGAATGGATAGCATTAAATAATATTGTTTTATCGATTGGTCGCTCAATAATATAATTGATTCCTGCTTTGTGTAAAATGTTGTTATTCGATTCGGTTAGGCAATCTTTCATTACTATTAATGTAACGTTAGTCATGTCATATTTTTTACGAATTGCTTTTGAAAATCGTATAGGGTCAATATCTATTAGGGGTTTATTAATTATAATAGTGTTTATTTTATCATTTGATTTAATTGACTTATTGATAATAAGCATTGCATCACTAGCGGTAGAAACAGCGGTTAGAATTACTCCCCAATTTTTAAGCATATTGGATAAAATATTTAATTCATTATTTTCGTTAGAAATTATTAAAACACTTGATTTTAATGGTTCACTATTTGTTTCTGATTTAGATTCTTGAACCTCAAATGGAATTTCGAACCAGAATGTTGAACCTTCTCCGGAAATGCTTTCTAAACCAATTGTGCCATTCATCAAAGTAACAATATCTTTTGCGATAGTTGTTCCTAATCCAACGCCTTCATAATTGCGAGTGTCAGAGTTATCTGCTTGAGTAAAACGTTCGAAAATGGATTCCTGTTTTGATTTTTTTATTCCGCATCCGGTATCCTGAATATCAAATCTAACGACGGAAGTAGTAGTTAAGTTTTTATCTACCAATGAAACCAGAACGTTAATCTCACCACTATCAGTGAATTTCATGGCATTCGTAATGAGATTACCTAAGACTTGTTTTAATAAATTCACATCGCCAATGAGTGCATAGGGTATAGCTGGATCGATTGTTAGTGTAAATAGTAGTCCCTTCACTTTTGCTTGTTGTACAAAGATTTTAGAGGACTTATTTAACAGATAGTACAAATCAAAAGGATTATTTTGTAAAATTATTTTACCAGCTTCTATCTTTGATATATTTAAAATACTGTCGATTATTCCTAACAGAGTAGTACAGCTATAATCAATGTTGTCGGTGTATTCCAGTTGTTCCTTATTTAACATTGTATTTTTAAGTAAATCACTTGATCCCAATACACCATTTAATGGTGTTCGGAGCTCATGGCTCATATTTGATATAAACTGACTCTTGGCTTTGTTAGCAACTTCGGCTAGTTTAATTGCTGCTTGTAACCGCTTTAGTAAACTGATGGCGTATGCTGGAATAATGATTAATCCAACGAGTAATCCTGAATAGAGCGTTATATGATCGTACCAGTAAGGTGTAATCATATAAATTATAATAAATCCGCTAACACTCAGCGCAGTACTAATTAATAAAAATTTTATTCCATAACGAAAACCATATCCCAACGTTATCCAATAGTATAATGGATAGAGAGCCATACTCCATTCGCCACCAAGGTGAACAACATACGATAAGCTTGCAATATCGATGACATTACTAATAATGTATCGTAGTGAATTTTTGTTTGGGTTTTGATATATCCAGTAGAGTATTACACATCCTGATATGAGAAATACCGAAGTAAATATACTCATAACGGTTAGAATGTCAGAATTGTGATCCCAAAATAGCGAGATGAAGTAAGCTAATATGCATACACCAATGATTAGCCTAATAAAGGCTTGTTCATACTCTCGTCCAGGACTTGTTTTAAGACGTTTTACGATAGTGTGAAGTTTATCAGCAAATTTAGTTGTAGACGTTATGGGCATCATCATTTTACTTATAAAAATATCTTTTAATTGCTGTTAAGTGGATATTACTACTTTTTGTTTTATTCCTTGTTTTAGATACAATTTACAATGCGTTAGTTTAATAAACAAGTATTTTTCGAGTTGAATATTTACATTTTATAAAAATTCTAATGCTACTAATTTTAGTTGAAAATGTTTAGTGAGCATTAATTTATGGCTATTATTTTTGGATTATGCCGCTATGGCATTGCTTATTACCTCCTTATTTATAAGGTAGGTATTTCTAATAATAGTCATGTCACTAAATTTGGCGCAAAAAAAACCAGGTTAAGATTCAACCTGGCTTTTTCATTAATTTAACAGTATAAATTATGGAAATGGTGGGAATGGAAAATCATTAAGTGGAGCATCAAACCCGTCTGTTAGTGTATTCATAAATGCAACAATCGCATCTTCTTCATCGGCATCCAAACCAAGATCACCAATCATACCCATTTTCATCATATTGGCAGCAACTTCAGGAGCCGGCCAATCACCGACATCACGTGTATTATAGAAATGGACAATTTCCTTGAGTGACGCAAAATAACCATTGTGGCCATAAGGTGCAGTTAGCGCGATATTTCGTAAAGTAACTACTTTATGTTTACCCAACTGTAATCCATCAGGATCATTGGTTGCGATATCAGCACGACCACCTAGGCCATTGTCGATAGGGTCATTAGCTATTAGTGGGCTAGTACTTTTTGGAATACCGATATTATGATAGCTATAGTTTGCAAATAATGCTGGCATATCACTACCGTCTGGTGCAGTTAATGTTTTACTAGTATGGCAGTTACTGCATTTTGCTTTACCATTAAATAAATCCAGACCTTTTTGCTCTATCGCACTAAGTTTTGTATTACCAGCAAGAAAATGATCATACTTGGAGCTAAATTCACTCATATGCTTAGACTTTTCAAATGCTGCAATTGCATCAGCTACATTAACATAAGATGCGTTAACGTAGGTTGGGTTATCAATTGAAAGAAAATTCTCTAAAGTAATATCATAAACGCTGGAAAACAACTTGGTGTAAACAAGATTATTTTTATTGTCTTCACTACCAATTGCCATTAACACAGCAGCTTTACTTGGCATAGCCATTTCAACAGGATTTAAAAAAGGACCTTGTGCCTGATGGGTTAATGTTGCAGCACGACCATCCCAGAATTGTCCACCCATATACATTGCCATGTGAGGCGCCCAATGGAATATCGGTGTAAATGCAGCATATGCAGCACTAGGAGCATTACGACCACCGTGTAAGCCTGCTACAGAACCATCCGATACGACATTGTTAGCTGGGTCGGCTGCATTTTCCGGTTCAGCAAATCCAGCTGTTGGCGAGTGGCAGCTTGAGCATGATTGATTTTTATTGAGCGATAAATCCGTGTCGAAAAATAATAACTCTCCCAATTTTGCTTTGTCACTGAGTGGTCCTGCTGAAGCTGTGGATGCTTGAAGTAATACTAAAAATGATAATGAAAAAATAGTTCGTTTCGTTTTCGAGGGATAGTCCATATAAGTTGTTCTCCTATTGGTTTAACCAACAAGCTTATCAACTAAAAATTAAGAGTTTATTAAAATAAAGAAAACTAAGTAACAATTAAGAAATAATGTGTTAATAGTCAATTATATTTTATGGGTATTAAAGTGTTTTACGAAAAGTATTTAACTAAATAACATTATTTTATATTAGTAGTTTATTTTAAGAAA
>CAYOHQ010000194.1:0-6729 GCA_964403805.1 uncultured Thioalkalispiraceae bacterium
GTACAACCTGAAAATTCACATTTTCTTCCATTAAAGTTTCTATTTCTTCACCACCGCGACCAAATATAAATGGATCACCACCTTTTAGTCGTAAAACGCGTTTTCCTTCTTTGGCCAAACGAACTAGCAGCTGGTTAATGTTCTCTTGAGGAATTGCATGATTATTACGTTCTTTACCAGCATAAACAAAATCAGCATCTCGTCGAACCAATTCTAAAATTTCTTTTGATACTAGCCTATCGTACACAACAGCATCTGCTTGCTGCATTAAACGTAACGCTCTAAATGTTAATAAATCAGGATCACCTGGCCCGGCTCCTACCAGGTAAACTTCACCTTGTTGATCCGGTGCTTTTGCTTCTGATACGGCTTTATCAAGCGCATCTCGAGCATCCTTATCTTTTCCGGCAATTAGTGATTCGGCTATAGGGCCTTCTAACACTTCTTCCCAGAATTTTTTTCTGTCGTCAACTGTTGAAAATTTTTGTTTTACTTTATTTCGATATAATTCTATCAACTCTGCTAAGCGTCCATAAGCAGAGGGTATAACGGTTTCTAATTTTGCACGTAACAATCGTGCTAATACCGGCGATGCCCCACCTGTTGATACTGCAATTTGAACGGGAGAACGATCAATAATGGATGGCATTATAAATGAGCATAACTCAGGTTGATCAACAACATTAACCGGTACACCTTGTTTTTTTGCATCTTCAGAAACTTGTTTATTCGCATCAGCACTATCGGTTGCTGCAATCACAACAGCATAATCAGACATGCTGACACCGCTGTATTGCTCAGTTATAGCCACAATTTCATTAGTTTGAACCATCGCATTCAAATCACTGGTTAACTCCGGGGAAATAACGGTAACGTTTGCACCGGCTCGATATAATAAATGCACTTTACGTGCAGCGACCTTGCCACCACCAACAACTAAACACTGCCGATTATTAATATCCATAAATATGGGTAAAAATTTCAAATCCTGATCCTCGTAAACTTACTGTTCGCTATAATATCATTAAATGTCGTTATATATAAGTTTACTTATATAGTAAACACAATGAAAATCAATTAGATACAAATAGATTTTTGCAATTAAACATCCTTTATAACAAAATTCTATGAATAACCGAGTAATTTTGTCGTCTATACTGAAAATAGACGCTGTTACATTATAATTCAAAAACTGAGTTCTTAAATGGAGGTTTCGTTATGAATAGACGACTTTACTTTATTTTGCCAGATTCTGAAATCACACGAGTAGTTCATAATGAACTATTACTCGCAAAAATACCTGAGAATCATATGCATGTTATTGCTAAAAAAGGTGTGGATCTTTCAGATTTACCTGAAGCCAGTTTATTACAAAAAAGCGATGTTGTGCATGGCACACAAAATGGGTTTGTAGTTGGTGGCATAACCGGCTTGGTGCTGGGTGCAGCTGCAGTACTAATTCCTATAACAGGAATTGAGCTAGATGGCATCACAGTGTTAGCCACAGCAGTAGCGGGTTCTTTCATTGGTGCATGGTCTTCAAGCATGATTGCACTTGATGTGCCTAATTCAAAATTAAAACCATTTGAAAAAGACATTAGCGCTGGTCATGTGTTACTAATGGCCGAAGTTCCGGTAACACAGGTAGAAGAAATTAATACACTAGTTAAAAAACATCATCCTGAAGTAGATACGCATGGAATCGAACCTACGATACCTGCTTTTCCTTAAAGTGTATTAGAAGTTAAATAAGTATCGCCTTTAGCTTACAGTAACTGTTGAATTTTCGTGCCTTCTGGTTTGAACGGCTTCTGCCAGTTTTGCTAAAATATCAACAGTTGCTTCCCATGAGATACAACCATCCGTAATGCTTTGTCCATATTTTAAGGACGTTCCATCACCTACAGATTGATTACCTTCATTTAAATGGCTTTCAATCATGACACCCATTATATTATGCTGTCCATTTCGTACTTGATTTGCGATGTTTTCTGCTACTTCAACTTGCCGTTGATAGTCTTTTTGACTGTTGCCATGACTAAGGTCAACCATTATTAGGGGATTCATACCGGCACTTTTTAATTCACTAACCGATGCGCTTATACTATCGCTATCATAATTCGGTTTCTTGCCACCCCGTAAGATAACATGGCAATCATTATTACCCGTAGTAGAAAATATTGCCGAATGACCTTGTTTCGTTACCGATAGAAAAATATGAGGGTCTTGTACTGCTCGCATAGCATCAACGGCAACTCGTAAATTCCCATTAGTACCATTTTTAAAACCAACCGGGCATGACAGTCCAGATGCTAATTCTCTATGGACTTGAGACTCGGTTGTTCGAGCACCAATTGCTCCCCAGCTAATTAAATCTGCAAAATATTGTGGTGTAATTAAATCCAGAAATTCCGTTGCTGCGGGTATACCGATGTTATTAAGCTCTAACAATAACTCTCGTGCTATTTTCACCCCTTTATTGATTTGGAAACTGCCATTTAAATCAGGATCATTAATTAGTCCTTTCCAGCCAACCGTGGTTCTTGGTTTTTCAAAATAGACGCGCATAACAACAACAAGCTCATCTTGGTATTGTTTTTTTAGTTCTGATAAACGGGTAGCATATTCCAATGCGGCTTTATTATCATGAATGGAACAGGGGCCAACAATAACAACCAGTTTATCATCCTCACCATGTAATACTTTATGGATTGCCGATCGAGTATTAAACACAGTATCTGATGCAGTATCTGTAATTGGTAAAGATTCATGCAAATTAGCCGGTGCCACGACTTCAGATACAGATTTAATTCGAGTGTCATCAGTGTTATGCGTCATTTTTGAATTCAATTATTGTTTAAAATTATTAATTATATCATTGAATTAAATATGAATCACATTGAAATTAAACTCATTTTTGTTAATAATTTCATAGAGTTAAAGACATATTAATTTACACCCTAAAATTAATAAATATTGAATGTAATACGCATTAAATTAAAAAATTATTACCTGCCTTTTCCAAACAGAACAACTTCAGCTGTCTGCAATAGAACTAAAAAATCTAAAATTGTGCTGTGATTCTTCACGTAATATAAATCATACTGAAGCTTTTCTAGAGAATCTTTTTCCGAAGCACCATATGGATAACATAATTGAGCCCAACCCGTGATTCCAGGTTTCACTCTATGCCGTTCTTCAAAATAAGGAATAGAATCGTTTAAATTTACAACAAACTCTGGTCGCTCAGGCCTTGGCCCAACAAAACTCATATCACCTTTGAAAACATTGAAAATTTGAGGTAATTCATCAATTCGAACTTTCCGTATAAAATTACCAACTTTTGTAATTCGAGAGTCATTTTTTTGTGCCCATTGAGCTCCTCCTATTTTCTCAGCATCAACAGACATACTTCGAAACTTTAGGACTGAGAATGGTTTACCATTCTCACCTATTCTAATTTGACGATACAAAAATGGGCCTTTAAAATTACTCTCTATATAGATAGCAATGATAGTAACCAACATAATTGGCCAAGAAAGAAATAACAACAACGAACTTGCAGCAATATCTACAAATCTTTTAATATAATCTCTATATACACTTTCCTGAAACCCATCAGAAAAAACCAGCCAACTAGGATGTAGCAAATCAACACGAATTTTACCGGTTTCACGTTCAAAAAATGTTAATATTTCAATAACCTCAATACCACTCATTCGACAATCTAATAACTCGTGCAAAGGAAACGATTTCCTTCTATCGTCAACAGCTATCACAATTTCATCGATGTTGTTTTTAATAGAATAGTCTACTAATGAACTATTTAGATTAATGATATTTTTTTTATCTACAACATCATTTTCACCACGAATATGAATAAAACCTAATAAATTAAATCCTTTCCAATCTGTCTCTCTTCTAAGTGAATTTAAAATTTCCTGTGCTTTATCACCAGATCCTAAGATTATAATATTCCGTTTTAATGAGGACTCCCCGTATTTCAGAAATATTGCGCGAATTATAATTATTATTACAAAAGATATTAGATTCGCAATTGCCAATACACCTCGACCTAAAAAAGTAAATGGAAATATATAAAAAACCAGAGTAAGTCCAATTGAGCCAATAAAAAAACTTGCTGAAATTCGTAGAAAACTACCCGACAGTCCTTCACGGATATGAGGTTTATATAACCCCATTGCCCCCATACTTGAAACCATTAATAATGAAAAAATCAAAGCTTTATCAATTATACTACCTATACTTTTTGCAATATCATTTTCATTCCCTGAAAACCGTATCTCTGTGCTTAGATATATAGCTGATATAAAAATCCCTAATTCCAGGAATAATAAAAGTAAATATGGTAATCGTATGTAATGTCGAAAAATTCTAACTGACGCCAATTTTATAAACCTCTCTCTTTTGTAAAAATTTTAAATATTAAGTATAATAATTAAAACCAGAACAATCATAAACAATCCAAATAAATAATGATAAATTCTATTTTACCTAACAATATAGCATGTGAAATCATTTATGATAGCTTCGATCAAGTTAACGTGCATATTGATGAGATTTTGGCTATTCAACAAGCCTCGCCTGATCGTATAATCGAGTTTTTAAATGGACGAAATACAGCTCATTTAGCATTAAATAAATTAAAATTTATAAACAATTCACCAATACTCATTGGTAAAAATCGAGAACCACTTTGGCCAGAGAACACTATTGGTAGCATTACTCATTGTTTAGGTTACTGTGCTGCTGCAGTAGCTTATAAAAAAAACATTATTGGAATAGGAATTGATGCTGAATTAAACTCAAAGATTAATAAAAATATAATTCCAACTACTCAAACTCCAATTGAACAAAGTAGAAACATTAAGCTACAGTTATCTCATCATGATGTTTGCATTAATAAGATTGTATTTAGTGCAAAAGAAAGTACATTTAAATTTATCTACCCTTTTATTCAGCATTATATCAGTTTTAACGATATTGAGATTCACCTTAATACCGAGACCAAGTCATTTTCTATTTCATTTATAAAAAAAGAACTATATTCAAAATTCATGAATTCAAAAATAATAGGGAAATTTGATTATAACGATACGCATATTGTAACTTCTGTGTATGAATCGATTACGAATTAATTTTCATATGAGTGGCATCTTAAAGTGAGCATCATCATTTAAGATTTATCATCGTTTCTTTTGAGTTTTTTTATTAACTCCAGTAACAACGTCTATTGATAACTCCTTCCAATTTCCAGCTTGTAAAGATCGATCTAATTTAATTTCACCGAATCGAATTCGTATCAGTCTACTAACTTTTACTCCGATACCCTCCCAAAGCCGTCTGACTTCTCTATTTTTACCTTCTGTTAATACAACATTATACCAATGATTAGCGCCTTCACCACCGGCTTCTTTTACCGATTTAAATTTCGCAATACCATCATCAAGTTTTACACCACCGAGTAGTTTTTTGAGCATAGTTTGATCGACTTCACCTAACACTCTTACGGCATATTCACGATCAATTTCTGATGATGGATGCATTAATTTATTAGCAAGTTCGCCATCGGTTGTAAAAAGTAATAAACCTGAAGTATTAATATCCAGTCTACCGATGGAGATCCAACGTTGATTTTTTAATTTTGGCAAGTGCGAGAAAACCGTGTCACGCCCTTCCGGATCATCTCGAGTACAGATTTGCCCGATTGGTTTATGGTAGGCGATTGTTTGATGTGCCGGTTTTTCATTATCCAGATAGACAGGTTTATCATCGATAAATATCTTATCTCGTTCAGATACTTTGGTTCCAAGAATTGCGATTTTACCGTTGACTTTGATTCGTCCAGCCTCAATCCATTTTTCGACTTCGCGTCTTGAGGCTAAACCGGCATTAGCTAATATTTTTTGGAGTCGTTCAGCCATTTAATTTACATTCAGGAATCAAGTTTATATCAAACTCAATTTATGCTTCCAGCGCTTCTTTACTTGAATCTGTATCGGTATCAGATGAGCTGATGTCTTCAGAATCACCTGCGTTTGTACTTTCATCGTCATCGTCAATAGCAACGGATAATTCAATATCATTATCCTCAGACACATCGCTAGAATTCTCTGGTGGTTCGGTTACAGGACCCGCTGGCATTTCTAATTCTAACTCAGCATTGATCGAATCAATATCCCGAATTTCACTCAAGGGCGGTAATTCACTTAAATTTTTCAAATTAAAATAATCTAAAAATTCTTTTGTGGTTGCGTACAAACCCGGTTTACCCGGTACATCACGATGACCAACGACTTTAACCCAATTTCTTTCTAATAATGTTTTCATTATATGAGAACTAACACTAACGCCTCGAACCTGTTCAACTTCACCACGCGTAATAGGTTGTCTATATGCGACAAGTGCTAGTGTTTCCAATAATGCTCTGGAATACTTTGATGGTCTTTCCTGCCATAATTTAGAGACCCACTCAGTACATTCTTGTTTTACCTGAAGTCGAAAGCCACTTCGAACTTCTTTTAATTCAATACCACGAGTGGAACAATCTTCACCTAAAATGGTTAATGCTTTGCGGATATCATCACTTTCTACATTTTCGTCCTCGGTAAACAACTCAAGCAGTTTCTCTACTGTTAAAGGAACGGCTGATGCAAGCAATGCAGCTTCGATGATATTTTTTAGTTGATCAATATTCATAATTACTCT
>CAYOHQ010000195.1:0-6711 GCA_964403805.1 uncultured Thioalkalispiraceae bacterium
AGAACAACTTTTTGGTGCACTTGATGGTCAAATCGTCGTCGTTGAAATACTGGAATTCCCAACTAAATTTCGCCAAGCGGTTGGCCGTGTTATCGAGATTTTAGGTGAGCACCTTGATGAAGGTCTGGAGATTGATGTTGCAATTCGAAGCCATGGTTTGCGTCAAGAGTGGTCGCAGATGGTTGAGATTGAAACTGAGCATTTAACGGCACATGTTCCTGAGTCTGCTAAAGAGGGACGGGTTGATCTACGGAATACAGCACTGGTAACCATTGATGGTGAAGATGCACGCGATTTTGATGATGCGGTTTTTTGTGAAACCACTAAAAATGGTTGGCGCTTACTGGTCGCTATTGCTGATGTATCATCGTATGTTAAACCTGGCACCGGTTTAGATGTTGAAGCACGTGAGCGGGGTACTTCAGTC
Source organism: uncultured Thioalkalispiraceae bacterium (assembly GCA_964403805.1). Classification (GTDB taxonomy): domain Bacteria; phylum Pseudomonadota; class Gammaproteobacteria; order UBA6429; family Thiohalophilaceae; genus CAYQUC01. Next base: position 428 of record CAYOHQ010000195.1, read on the forward strand.
TATTTTCCTGAACGCGTTATTCCAATGTTACCAGAAGTTCTGTCGAATGGTTTATGTTCATTAAACCCGGATGTTGATCGCCTGTGTATGGTTTGTGAGATGAACATCAGTTCTGATGGGGAAATGACAAACCATAAATTCTATCAAGCAGTAATGCGCTCACATAGTCGCTTTACTTATACCGACGTAGCTGCAATTCTGGTTGATAAAGATGAAGCTTTAACTCAACAACATCAAAAACTGGTTCCGCATTTAGAAAGTTTATATTCCTTATATAAAGTATTAAAAGTATCTCGCCAAATACGTGGTGCAATTGATTTTGAAACCACTGAAACAAAAATCCAATTTGACGACAACCGGAAAATTGAAAAAATTGTACCGGTCTATCGAAATGAAGCGCATTGCCTAATTGAAGAGTGTATGTTGGCGGCCAATGTTGCCGCGGCGAGTTTTCTAAATAAAAATAAAATACCAAGTTTATATCGAAATCACAAAGGACCGACTAAAGACAAATTAAATGATGTTCGATCATTCTTAAAAGAATTAGGTTTGGAGTTAGGCGGTGGAACCGATCCCGAACCGTCTGATTATGGCAAACTGTTGGCATCAATTGCGGGCAGGGCGGATCAACGTTTGATTCAAACAGTGATGTTACGTAGTTTGTCTCAGGCTGTTTACGACAGCACTAATATCGGTCACTTTGGATTAGCATTTGAAAGCTATGCACATTTTACTTCACCTATTCGTCGTTACCCTGATTTGATGGTACATCGCGCGATTAAGCATTTAGTTGATGGTAAAAAAGCTGAAAATTTTTATATGACTGCGCAGCAGGTTCACGAGGTGGGTCTGCAATGCTCTGCAGCAGAACGTAAAGCTGATGAAGCATCATGGGATGTGATCGACTGGTTAAAATGCGAGTTCATGCAAGAACATGTTGATGAAGAATATACCGGCATTATAACTGGCGTTACTGGTTTTGGAATGTTTGTCGAGCTTGAAGATATCTTCGTTGAAGGCTTAGTGCACGTTACTGCACTTGGAAATGATTATTACAAATTTGATGCAGTTCATCACCGAATGATCGGTGAACACAGTAATCGTATTTTCAGATTGGCTGATAAAATTCAAATTCGTGTGGTACGGGTTAATCTGGATGATCGCCAAATTGATTTTGAATTGGTTGATAAAGATGAAATACCAGACAGCCGTACGCGAGCTAAAGATAAGAAAAAAAGCAAACCAAAAAACGATAAACGGAAACCAAAACCAAAGCGCAGTAAAACCCGTAAACGAAAATGACAATCAGTAATGGCAATATTATTTACGGTCATCATGCTGTCCTGTCGATTATAAAACACGAGCCCGACACAATTCTTGAGTTATGGGTAGATGCCGGTCGACATGACGAGCGTGCCAGAGAAATTGTCGATATTGCCAGAAAGGCCGGTATTTCAGCCAAACGAATTAAACGTGAGCTATTAGATACTAAAACCAGCAATGCTAAACATCAGGGGTTTGTCGCACTATCACATCAAACAACCACCCTGGATGAAAAAGCGCTGGAATCGATGTTATCCTGTCTGGATGAATCGGCTTTTTTACTAATATTAGATGGTATTCAAGACCCACATAATTTAGGTGCGTGTTTACGCAGTGCCGATGCTGCCGGTGTTCATGGTGTGATTATTCCACGTGATAAATCCTGTGGCTTAACGGCTACTGTTCGTAAAGTCGCCAGTGGTGCAGTTGAAACCTTGCCGTTATATCAAGTCACTAATTTAGTGCGAACCATGGAAATACTCAAAAAAACCGGTATCTGGTTGTTTGGAACTGATGCAGATGCTGATACTTCGGTGTTTAATACCGACTTTAAAGGTGCTGTAGCGCTAGTAATGGGTGCTGAAGGCAAGGGGCTGCGCCGCTTAACGCGCGAGCATTGTGATGCGCTGATGAGTCTACCGATGTCGGGTAGTGTTTCCAGTTTAAATATCTCGGTGGCCGCTGGGATATGCCTGTATGAAGTGGTACGACAACGGATTTTGACATAGCCTCGAGTAACTACTCTATCTTATTGATTTTAATTAATATTATCGGATAGTTTTGGTTCTGTTGCTGGCTCTTCAAGCTTGTATTAGTTTGTAATAGTCCGTATAATCCGCGTTCACTAAATATCATTGGTAGTTGCTATATAATCAGTAACATAATTTCCAATTAACTCCTTGTCATATAACATTGGCAAAACCCGTAAGGAGCATTATGCGACACTACGAAATTGTGTTTCTGGTCCACCCTGATCAGAGTGAACAAGTTGATGGCATGGTTGAACGCTACCGTTCAACGATTGAATCTGCAAATGGTAAAATCCACCGTTTTGAAGATTGGGGTCGACGTCAATTAGCTTATCCTATCCAAAAAATTCATAAAGCACATTATATTCTAATGAATATTGAATGTGATCAAGACACGATGGACGAAGTTGTTGGCGCTTTTCGCTTTAACGATGCAGTCATTCGTCACATGGTTATTCGTCAAAAAGAAGCGATTACTGAACCTTCTTTTCTGGTTAAGAAAGATGAGAAAGAAGATCGTTATGATAGATCTGATAGATCTGATAGATCTGATAGATCAGATCGTTCTGATCGCTCAGCTAAACCGGATTCTAGCAGTACAAGCGAAACACCAAGTGAAGCTGCTCCAGTTGCTAGCGACGATAGCAGTCCTGATGTTGCTGCTGAAGCATAATCGGATAAATCAAATTAATTCTTGATACAGATAAATTGAGATAGAGGATAAAGATATGTCACGTTATTTTAAGCGTAGAAAATATTGTCGATTTACGGCAGAAGGCATTAAAGAAATTGATTACAAAGACTTGAGCACATTAAAAGCCTATGTAACTGAAAGCGGAAAAATTGTACCAAGTCGTATAACCGGTACAAAAGCGAAATATCAACGTCAATTATCGACTGCGATTAAACGCGCCCGCTATATTTCATTAATACCTTATTCTGATTCACACGATTAAGGTCGTAAATTAAACTAATAAATGAGGAATTTAAGATGGACGTTATCCTTCTTGAAAAAGTAACAAATTTAGGCAACCTGGGCGAGAAAGTGTCTGTTCGTTCCGGTTATGGGCGTAATTATTTAATGCCCTATGGTAAAGCTGTTCCAGCTACTAAAGAAAATCTTGAAAAATTTGAAGCACAACGTGCTGAGCTGGAAAAAACTGCAAATGATAAGTTAGCTGTAGCTACTACGCGTTCTGAGCAAATCGAAGCATTGGGTGTTATCTCGATAATTCACAAAGCCGGTGATGAAGGCAAGCTATTCGGCTCAGTTTCACCAGCAGAAATTGCAGATATCATTACTGAAAAGGGTGTTGCAGTTGAAAAACGTGAAGTAACAATGCCTGAAGGTCCTATTCGGGTAATTGGTGATTACTCTGTAGTTATTTTACTGCACAGTGATGTTTCAGTTACCGTTGCTGTAAGCGTATCTGCTGAAGAATAAATACGAAAAAGTATTAAAGTAATTAATTAACAATACATAGGCTCAAGGCTTATGTATTGTTGATACCATCTGCAATTTGTCAAGTAAATCCAGAAATTATAAATCAATATATTTTCAGTAATTGTCGAAAAGATCTAGGTTTTAACTTCATCCCTTGTTATCCTGAATGTCCCCTGCAAGAATCGCGTGCGGTATCAATTATACTTACAATAAAGGCATTTCAAGGCTTATATAATGCAAGAGCTTGTTTATCCGGAAACAAACAGTAATGTTAATATGACCAGTGACAGTATTAATCTGCCACCTCAGTCTATCGAAGCGGAGCAAGCTGTTTTAGGTGGATTGATGCTCGATAATACCACCTGGGATAAAGTAGCAGATAAAGTTATTGAAGACGATTTTTACCGGCGTGACCATCGCTTAATTTTTCGTGCCATTGCCGCATTATCCAATGAGAATGATCCTGCCGATGTGGTGACATTATCCGAATGGCTGGATAAAAATGCCGAGCTAGACAATGCCGGTGGTCTGAGTTACCTCGGATCACTCGCCAAGAACACACCGACTGCTGCCAATATTGAATCCTATGCCAAAATTGTACGTGAACGTTCAGTGATGCGGCAACTTATTAGTGTATCTACTCAAATTGGCAGTTCTGCCTATAATCCGGAAGGGCGTCAGGCTCATGAATTACTGGATCAAGCTGAGAAATTAGTATTTGAAATTACCGAACAAAATTCTCGGGGTAAGAAAGGTTACAAGAATATTAAAGAATTACTAACCGGTGCCTTAAATCGGATTGATACCTTGTTTCAACAAGATTCACCTTTTACCGGGATTCCTACAGGTTACACCGATTTTGATGAGCTAACATCTGGTTTACAAAAATCTGATTTAGTTATCGTGGCCGGACGGCCTTCAATGGGCAAAACAACCTTTGCTGTAAATATCGCCGAACATGCAGCTATTAAAAATAAATCAACCGTGGCTATTTTCAGCATGGAAATGCCGGGTGAGCAACTGACCATGCGTATGATATCGTCATTAGGTCGAATCGATGCACATCGTATGCGAACCGGTAAATTACTCGATGACGACTGGCCTCGATTGTCATCGGCAGTGGGTATCTTGAATGAATCACAAATTATCATTGATGATACACCATCGTTAACACCAACAGAATTACGCTCACGTGCCAGACGAATTAAACGCGAATATAAAGGACTCGATTTAATTGTAATCGATTATCTGCAACTAATGCAGGTTGCCGGAGGTAGTGAAAACAGAGCGACTGAAATTTCTGAAATTTCACGAATGTTAAAAGGACTAGCTAAAGAACTCAGTGTTCCGGTAATTGCACTATCGCAGTTAAATCGAAGCCTGGAACAACGCCCCAATAAACGCCCGGTAATGTCAGATTTACGTGAATCAGGCGCTATCGAGCAAGATGCTGATTTAATCGTGTTTATCTACCGTGATGAAGTCTACAACGAAGATACTCCGGATAAAGGCACCGCTGAAATTATTGTCGGCAAACAACGGAATGGTCCAATAGGCACAGTGCGGCTTACTTTTCTTGGTCAATATACCCGTTTTGAAAATTACATTCATGATGTATCCTACGATGAGGGATATGCATGAGTTGGACTTCGCGAGCGCTAATTAATTGCGCAGCACTTCAACACAATCTCAACATCGCAAAAAAAACAGCTCCCCATAGTAAGGTTCTGGCTGTTATCAAATCCAATGGCTACGGTCATGGAATCACTGAAATTGCTAAAACACTAACTGATGCAGATGGTTATGCAGTCGCTACCATTGAAGAAGCAATTAAGGTTCGACATATTTATCCTCAGAAACTTATTTTAGTTTTGCAAGGTTTTTTAAATTCCGTCGAATTGGCTTTATTCAAGCAATATAATCTACACCCGGTAATTCATTCTTTATTTCAAATAGAACTATTAGAAAAATCGAAAGACAGTAAACTCGATTTTGAAACATCCTATTGGATAAAAGTGGATACGGGTATGGGACGTTTGGGTTTTACATCAAATGAGTACGCCACTGCAATTTCCCGATTGGAAAAACACCTGTCCGACAAAGCAAATATAATTTTAATGAGCCATTTTTCGAATGCTGATGATTTAGACGATGCCAAAACGGGTAAACAGATAACATTATTTAATCAAATGACAGCTGACTCTGAATATTCTAAAACATTGGCAAATTCAGCAGGAATACTGGCATGGCAAGAATCACATTTAGACTGGGTGCGTGCAGGAATTATGCTCTACGGCGTGTCACCATTTAATACACCTATTGATGAAGATAATAAGAAAACAAAGTTAAAAACAGTGATGACACTCGAATCACGGTTAATTGCCATTAATAATCATAAAAAAGGTAACAGCATTGGCTACGGTGGCGGCTGGACATGTTCAGACGATATGGCTATCGGTGTAGTGAGCATTGGTTACGGCGATGGCTATCCACGTCATGCAACTATCGGTACACCAGTACTTGTAAATGGCTTTAAAGCAACAATTGTCGGACGTGTTTCAATGGATATGATTTGTGTTGATTTAAGTTCTATTGACGATATGGCGGATGTATCAGTAGGTGCTATCGTTACCTTATGGGGTGAACAACTGCCAATAGAAACTGTTGCAGAGTTTTCAAATACAATCGCATACGAGTTATTATGTCAGGTAGGAAAGCGAGTCGAATTTGTTTACCATTGATTATAAAATATAAGGGCTTAGATTATG
>CAYOHQ010000196.1:0-6665 GCA_964403805.1 uncultured Thioalkalispiraceae bacterium
CCCGAATACGATGTGTTATACCGAAAATACATACATCATTCACATCAATATGCTTTAGAAACACCTAACTCCTTGGTTATTCCAAACAAAGCTGAAAAAGATCCGGATGTAATCGCCCCTAATGGCCAACGTGAAATGTTTTATAATAATCCATCAAAAGCAATAGATCCGGATAATTATGAGTTTGCGAAAAGTTGGGAAGAGAAAAAGACAAAGGTACAAGATGCATAAAATGAAAATTAAAAATTATTTATTATTAAGTATCGTATTAGTACTGAGCGCATGTAATACATTACAATCTAATAATATTTTTAAACAGTTCACTGTAGGTGTAGGGACACATAAAAAAAATGCAATATGGGGAAGAGCTATTCGATTTGACACTGGATGGAGTATGCCTTCAGGTGCCTTAGCATGTTGTTGGGAAGCAGCTGTTAAAACAACAACTGCTTATAATCAACCTATGCCAAAAGAAATCTATGTCGAATGGATAGAAGAAAGTACACAATTATTGTATCGGTCTCACGTTAAAATTTCACCAGAGATTACAAAACTGGCTAATAACATGCCTAGTTATACAGTAGTAAGCAGTCAAAAGAAAAATAATGGAATATACCTGATAGTAGGGATGGGAAAAAATGGCGAGGCTGTAATTTGGTTGTCAAATGTTAGAATGGATGGAAGCAACATATCTGGTCGAGTGCTATACGTTGTTGGAAAAGCACAAGCCTACTCCGAACCCTGGATACCACCAAGCAAACGTAAATAACTATTTCCTCAAAAACTAAAATTACGGAAAATACGTTTTAGATAAAAATGGTAAGCGCATCGATAAAATGGTGACTAAAAAAGTAACCGAAATTGATGCAAAAGGAAATCCAATAACTAAAGAAGTCCCTAATTTACTCCCTGTGCCCTACAAAGTGTCAGGCATGCTCAGAAAATTAGTGATGGCCGTTAAAAATAACGGCACCGAATGCCCCGAATACGATGTGTTATACCGAAAGTACATTCATCATTCACATCAATACGCATTAGAAACACCTAACTCCTTGGTTATTCCAAACAAGGCTGAAAAACATCCGGATGTAATCGCTCCTAATGGCAAGCGTGAAATGTTTTATAATGATCCATCAAAAGCAATCGATCCGGATAATTATGAGTTTGCGAAAAGTTGGGATGACACGGTGAAAGAGGCATAGAAAAAATAATGAACTTGAATAAAATTAAAACTATTTTTTTATTATTAAGCGCAATTGTTTTACTGAGTGCGTGTAGTAATATAAGCACATCGGATGGAGTATTCAAAAAATTTACCGTGGGTGTAACCACTCATGAAGGAAATGAAATATGGGGTAGAGCTGTTCGGTTTGATACCGGATGGGGAATGCCGTCAGGAAGTATCTCTTGTTGCTGGGAATCAACAGGTGCTACTACAACCGCAATGAATCAACCCATGCCAAAAGAAATTTATGTCGAATGGATTGAAAAAAGTACACAATTACTGTATCGGACACATGTTAAAATTTCACCAGACATTACAAAACTAGCCAATAATTTACCCGGTTATACATGGGGAGGTGAAACTACGAAAGAGGTAGATATGACACTAATCATTGGAATGGGTAAAGGTGGTGAAGCTGTTATTTGGTTATCAAATGCAAGGGCTGCCGGTAATAAAACGGGACGAGTACTATACGTAGTCGGAAAAGCCAAAGCCTACTCAGAACCCTGGATACCACCCAGTAAACGTAAATAACTGTTTCCACAAAAACTAAAATTAAAGAAAATACGTTTTAGATAAAAATGGCAATCGCATCGATAAAATGGTCACTAAAAAAGTAACCGAAATTGATGCCAAAGGAAATCCTATAACCAAAGAAGTCCCTAATTTACTCCTTGTGCGCTACAAAGTGTCTGGTATGCTCAGAAAATTAGTGATGGCCGTTAAGAGTAATGGCACCGAATGCCTCGAATACGATGCTATATCGAAAATACATTCATCTTCTTATCCCGAGTTCAGGTTAATTATGTATTTGTATTGACATTTATGGAAATACAGCTACATAATTAAATATGAATAAATTAACCGACACTCAACTACGAGAAGTCTTTCATTTTTATTTTTTAGATCGACTATTAAAAATATCCGATTCGGGTATGTATATACTCAAGGGTGGCGTTAACTTGCGCTTTTATTCTCATAGCCCACGTTATTCTGAATAGTTCCAGCGCAGCATGGCAGCAATTACAGGAAACAATACTAGGCTTGCTGGACAATGCTTGATCTATTTAATAAAAATGAGTTTATCATTTTTACCACACGAGACTATGCATCTGCTGTGAGTTTATCGATGTCTGCGGCATCAAAAAAACTGGCTCGTTTAAAAGAAAAAAAACTGCTGGTTCGTGTAACCAAAGGCTTATGGGCTAATGCCAATCACCCTTATTTTAATCCCTTGTCATGTGTACCGCATTTATTAAATAAGGAACAAGGGTATATTTCATTTTTAACGGCATTGCATTTTCAGGGTGTGTTATCTCAAATACCAAAAACCATTCAAATTGCGACCACAGGTCACAGCCGTATTTTGAAATCTGTTGTTGGCCACTATGAATTTTTTCAAATTAAACCCGAGCTAATGAAACAAGGTATTGAATGGAGTGAAACGCAATTACCGTATCGACAGGCAATGGCAGAAAAAGCCTTGTTTGATATTTTATACATTGCAACCCGCAGGAATAGACGTTTCAGCAGTTTACCGGAATTAAACCTAAACGAGGATTATTTTGATAAAAATAAATTCATGCAATTATTTAGCAACTTGCCACTGTCATCCCACATATCAAATGCCATGGCATTGCGTGCTAAAAGATTTGAATAATTCAATAAGCTCACACTGCTTCTATTTTAAACGCGAGTAGTAAACAGAAGTAAAACTCAGTAAACCTGTTCGTTTTAAGGGGGCATAGCCCTTTAATTTTAACTCATATGCAAATATGCTGACTTACTGAAGTAGAACAAGCTTATATTTTATGGCAATAATGTCACCGTTACAGTAGCAGGTTTTGACGTTAATGAACCATCCGTTATGTTATAACTAAAAGATGTTGTAGTTGCCAACGTACTTGTTGGCGGTGTGTATATAATATAATTTCCACTTATCGTAGCGGTGCCCACTACTGGCATTGAACTGATACTTGCGATTGCAATGACATCACCATCTGCATCAAAATCGTTATTTAGTACTGGTATCGTTACAGAATTCCCATTAATTATAGCTGTCGCTGAGTCATTTACTGCTACTGGTACTGAATTTAGTGGTGCAGTTAAGTTGACTGTTACAGTTGCAGTGTTTGAATTCGCTTTTCCATCAGTAATGACATAACTAAATGTTGTCGTAGTTGTACCACCTGTTTTAGGTGGTGTATAAACAATAGCATTACCGCTAATCATAGCACTGCCAAGTGTCGGCGTAGAATTAATGCTTGCGATTGCAAGTGCATCACCATCGGCATCAACATCATTAGCCAACACATTTATTGTGACTGCAGTGCCACCAATTATTGCAGTTGCAGTATCATTATTTGCAACCGGTGCAATATTGGATGTCGAAATGACATTTACTGTTACAGTTGCTAAATTAGAATTAGCCTGGCCATCATTTGCATAATAGGTAAATGTTTCCTGTCCTACGACACCAGCAGAAAAGTTAACACCACCCTTTGTTGCGCTGACTGTACTCTGACCACTACCGGGTTGTGTATTAACAACTGCGATTAACGGGTTGCTATCAGCATCGGTGTCATTTGCCAGGACTGGTATAAATTGTGTACTACCCAATGTTACGGTTGCGCTATCATTCATAGCAACGGGTGGGTTATTTATTACTCCCATAATCGAAACTGACACTGTTGCCGAATTTACTGATTGAGCTTTACCATCATAAACAAAATAACTAAAGCTATCGGTTGTTCCAGCTATTGCTGATGCATTTGGTGTATAAGTAATTTTACTATTATTTGATACTGTGGTTGTGCCATTAGCGGGCGATGAATTTAATATTATTGATAATGGATCATTATCTGCATCACTGTCATTTAATGTTACATCAATGACTACTGAAGCACCAATAGTAACCGTAGCAACATCATTTACAGCAACTGGTGGTGTATTTATTGTTGTAGATCCTGAAAAGACAGATTGGTTATAGGCTTTAAATGTATTTACAAAATTAATTAAATCAGGATTAGTAGGCTGTATCAATGTTGCGTTTTGAACTGTCGCACTCATATCCAGCATGTTTGTTGCTAAATCATTTTTATAGAAAGTTGCAGATAAAACTGCTGAACCAATAGATAATTGTGTCTGCCCTGTCCTACCATTAAGTTGCCCATCGGCAGCAACATCATCAAAGGCTTTTTGAGTTAAAATTATTGAATTGGCAGTATTAAATGTATTACCGCCAATTCCTTTCATTAGTAATGAAATACCGGCATTGGCAAAGCCGTATTTATTGGTATTGTCTAATATTCCGGTGGCACTCTTTGAATTGGTGATATCTGCTGGTTGTGTTTTTATAATATCAACACCCAACCAGTTTGAAATTTCCTGATTTGCTTGTGTAATTGCAGTGTTAACAGCAATATTATTTTGAATTTTATTCAATGTTAGGGCATAAGCAAGATGGGTATAATATGTGATTGAAATACCTTGTGATTGACCATTTTGATAATTTGCTACGGCACAAATTTCTTTATTAATTAAATCAACTTTTACTTTATTAATTTTTGAACCATTACTATCAACAACATCACTCGCGGCTTCTTCATAAAACCCGCCAGAGGAACAAAGCAAAATTGGTGTACTGGCATGTTTCACGGCTAATTCATACACACCTTTGTTATCAGTTGGGCTTGAGGTACTTAGTAATGTGCCTTTATTACCGTTACTGAAATCAAATACGTTTACAATGCCACCATTTACCGGGCCTAAGCTAACATAGCCTTGTATTTTGCTGTCTTGAAGTTGGGCGGCAGATATAGTATTTGTACTATAAAGAGCACAAATAGTTATAAAAGCTGATGTTAAAAGTTTTAATTTTTGTTTGATATTAATCCACATCTTGTACTCCTTATTTCTAATTCAAATAATAATGCTGAAACTACTGCACTCGCTAGCATTGATGTCATTTGCTAAAATGGATTTAAATTTCGTACTACCGTTTAGGTTATGGACAACCATTAATGTTAACACAATAACTAGCTTTAAAATATTTTCCTGAATATGCCTTTTGTTGTCCTGGAGCGGCTTGAATCAAAATATGGTAGATTCCAGGTACTAGTTGAAACGAACCACCAGCTGTAGTTGCTTGATATTGAAAATTGCAAACACCGCCAGAACAAAAAGATCTTAGATTATAATAGTAGTCATATGAGGTTGATGTCGGTGCTCGATTATACTTTATATAAACTTCATAAATACCGATAGAACCGCCACCCGTAGTATCTGGAAATGTAAATTCAAGTAGTTTTTGACCTGCTGGCACTGAAAATGTTGCACGAGTACTAAAACTACTTGAACCCCACAGATTAGTAACAGAAACACCGTTTGTTAAAGTGGTTGGTAATGACTTTCCTTCATCCCAATTTGCCGTTAATGTAGCACCACTGCGATCTGAGATTGCTACAACATCAATATTTAGAAATGAAGCTGGATTCGAAAGTGTTAATAAACGAGTAATTCCTGTTCCTGTCCCAGTTACATTTCCAATTTTCAGATCTGCATTAGCGGTACCACCAGCTAAGGTTAACCTAAGATTTCTAATTCCAACGGAAGTAGTACTAAGACTCCCTTTTGCAAAATCATTTGCTAACATATTAGGAATAGATACCGTTTGCCCATTAGTAGATAAAGTAGGAATAATTAGTATTTATAATACAAATGATAGTTTGTTATTAAACTAAACTTTATTATTCCGGAAATAATTGTAATTTTAAATCGATTATTCATTATGGCCTAATCACTGCTGTTGATGGTTGACTATATTGACCGTTATGCTCAAAAATTTGCCCGGTAAAATCATTCGTATGTGAATCATATTCTTGAATTATATATCGAATACTATCACCCGCGACTGATCCTGGAGGCCATTTATATGGTATATCCATCCAATTACCTCCAGGTGGATAAACAAATGTAATTAAATCTGGAGTTGAATAATTAAATGCCGCATTATTAATTGAATGATATATTTTAAATTTAAATCGATACCCATTATTTCGAGTACCCAATGCAGCAAATCCAATTGTTGGTGGCGGCCCAACAAGGACATTCCGAATCCAATGTGCAGGTAAAACCTCAACCGCCAATACGGTATTACTCTGCTTTGATAATACGCTTAGTTGTCCATTTGGATGAGAAGCCTTTACATTATATGTCTCAGATAACGTTAATGCTCTTGGTACAAAAATTGCTGACATCTTTCCATTAGTAAAATTATCAGGATTCAAATCTACAGCTTTTGCACCTGAAGTAGAAACATCTAGTGTACGATACAGATTATAAAAATAACCTTTATTTTGAACCCCAGTCCAACGACATTCAACTTTTCCTTCAACTAAACTTGAACAGATTAAATCGCTTGGAGGTTGTGGGGCTTGTT
>CAYOHQ010000197.1:0-6663 GCA_964403805.1 uncultured Thioalkalispiraceae bacterium
ATAAATTATAACGCGACTAAAAATTATTCGAAAGCAATGCCTGAATTACCCGAAGTTGAAACTACCGTAACTGGAATTCGACCCCACATAGGTGGACAGAAAATAACGAATGTTATCATTCGTAATGCGAGTTTACGTTGGCCGATTCCACTCGAACTACCTGAAATACTAATAGGACAATCAGTTTTGTCTGTTTCGCGTCGAGCAAAATATATTTTAATTCAATTTAATCACGGTACACTACTAATTCATCTAGGTATGTCAGGTAATTTACGCTTTGTAAATAAAGATTTAGAAGTAGCTAAACATGATCATGTTGATTTTGTGTTTAATAATACCGATTGTTTGCGATTTCACGATCCGCGACGCTTCGGTGCAATTTTATGGACTAGTGAAACAATTGAGCAACATAAATTATTACGCCATCTTGGACCAGAACCACTGCAAGATAGTTTTAATATTGACTACTTATATCAACGCTCACGAAAGCGCAGCATATCAATAAAACAATTTATCATGGACAGTAAAGTTGTTGTGGGGGTTGGTAATATTTACGCTAGTGAAAGTTTATTTCTCGCCGGAATTCACCCAAAGCGTGCGGCAGGAAGAATATCAAAAGCCCGATATCAAAATTTGTGCTCATCAATAAAGGAAGTACTACTTAACGCTATAAAACAAGGCGGTACTACCTTAAAAGATTTCAGTAATGTTGATGGAAAACCCGGCTATTTTAAACAAGAACTGAATGTCTATGGTAGGACGAACGAATCTTGTAATAAATGTTCCCATTCTATTAAGCACATCACACAAAATAATCGCTCAAGCTATTACTGTAGTCACTGTCAAAAATAAACGCAGTACTCAGCTGAAATTATTTTTAACCCATTTTTAACTATTAAGTTAAATGTTTGCCTTAAAAATAAACAATTTGGTCATTATTTTTGCTTAGTTAAGCTCTATTTAAGAAATATTTGTTATTTATAGAACCATAGTATTAATGATATGAATCACTGTTTATAATAAAGTTAAGTGCAGCTTAATAGTTACACGTATTTTGTATAAGACTAATTTAGATAAGAGTAATAAAAATGAATGCAGTAGCAAGTTCCATACTAAATAAGCATTTTGCTCATGATGACCATGACAATTTAAATCATGCATCATCGCTATTACAGCCATCAACATCTGATGGTAATCAAATTACGTCGAGTTATTCAAAAACGACAGAATGCTTATGGCTCACAATGTCTTCTCAAGAACGTGCCTGTTTTAACACTGGAATGTTATTTGATTTAAATTCAAGTTTACTATTAAATCAGCAAAAACACTCGAACACTAAAGCCATTGTATTAGCATCTGCAAATTCTAAAATATTCAGTTATGGCAGTGATCTAAATTACATACGAAGTTTAATTATAAAATACGATAGAGAGACATTATTCGATTACATCAAGTTGAACCTCGATGTAATATTCAAATTTGCATCGCATTTTCAACAATTACGAATTGCACAAGTCACTGGTGCAGCCCTGGATGGCGGTTTTGAAGCAGCATTAGCGAGTGATGTAATTATCGCTGAACGACAAGCAACATTCGGATTCCCTCAACTGGATTTAAACCTGGCGCCATTTTTAGGCTCTTTTTATTATCTCAGCAGGCGTGTGGGTTCAGTTAAAGCGCAACAAATTTTATCAAGTTCTGCGATTTATACTGCAGAAGAACTCGCTATACTGGGTGTAGTTGATGTTGTTGTCGATAAAGGCTGTAGTACCAATGCAGTTATCAACCACATCAATCATCATCAAAAACACAGCAGTTCAAATAATAGTTTAAAACAAATCGCTAACAGGATTAATCAAGCTCCCTACCCAAAACTCCTGGAACGATGTCATGACTGGGTAGAGAGTGCCATGAATCTTTCAGGTCACGAGCTGCGAAAGATTGAGCGAATTGTAAAACATCAGGATAAAGCGGCTAGTTAGGCTTTTATTTCACCTGAGATTGTCCCTCGCCGCGAGAATCACTCGCAGCAGAAATTGTCTTTGTTAATTTATTCTGAGTTACAATTTGCATTTTACCGTATTTAGAATCCAGTTTTTTAATGCTATGTCCCTGTTTTTGCAAAATCGCACTTTCAGTTTCTAGTAGTGCGTTCGGCTCAACCTGGATAACATCCGGTAGGTATTGATGATGATATCGTGGGGTATCTACTATTTGTTGTGCCGTGGCACCCTTCATAAATGCCATCATACCGTGAAATACCATCGTAATTATTCGGCTACCGCCGGGAGTACCAATGATTGCGAGGTTTTTATCGTTTTCAATAAAACTGGGGCTCATACTCGATAACATTCGCTTACCTGGTGCAATAGCATTGGCTTTGGCACCAACTAAGCCATAAACATTGGGCACACCCGGCTTGGCAGAAAAATCATCCATCTCATCATTTAGCAAAACCCCGGTACCCGGTGCCACAAAACACGAACCAAACGGATAGTTGATACTTAGCGTTGCAGAAACACGGTTGCCTTCTTTATCCAGAATTGAAAAATGCGTTGTATCATGTCCTTCTGTTAATTTTAGATTTTTTGCAAGCGTATTACTTTTAGTCGCCTGTTGCAGGTTAATACTTTTAATTAAATTTTGTGCATGCGTTTTACTAATTAATTTAGTGACGGGAACATTAACAAAATCACTGTCGCCCAGAAATTCTGCACGATCACGATAGGCTCGGCGCATCACCTCTACAGTTAAATGTTTTTGTTTTATTGCAGATAATTTATCGAGCTCATAATTAGACATCATATTGAACATTGATAATAAAGCCACTCCGCCTGAAGATGGTGGCGGTACACTGGTAATTCGATAACCTTGATAATCACCAACTAACGGCTTACGTTCAACAACACGGTATTCTGCTAAATCTTTTAATGACCAGATTCCATTAGCCGCTTTAGCACCTGCTACCAGTTCTTTCGCTGTATCACCGGAATAAAAACCATTAAAACCGGACTTAGCAATACTCGTTAATGTATCGGCAAGATCTGCCTGAATTATTTTATAACCAAGTTTGGGTACCGAGCCTTGATTAAGAAATATTTTAGCTGCTGCCGGTGATTGTTGTAATGCCTTTAATCGAAAACCCGCCATTCGTCGATATTGCTCAGTTACTGGAAAACCATTTCTAGCAACTCGGATTGCAGGAGCAAGACTTTTTGATAAAGGCAGTTTACCGAATTTTTTTGCTATATAGACCAAGGCCGCAGGCTCACCGGGAATACCCGCTGCCAATGCGCCATCAACCGATAACCCGGGAATTACATTGCCTTTTTTATCCTGATACATCGTCTCGGTTGCCGCATACGGAGCTCGTTCCCGGCCATCAATAACCACTGATTGCTGGTTTTTAGCATTGTGTAATAACCAAAAACCACCACCACCGAGACCGGAGCTATAGGGCTCAACCACCGCTAATGTGGCACTAATCGCAACTGCCGCATCAAAAGCATTACCTCCCAGTGCCAGTATCTCAAAGCCGGCCTGAGTGGCTATCGGATGTGCTGTAGCAATTCCAGCTGTTGCGTCGGATTGCGCAGCATTTACGACACTATTGGTAAAAATTGAATAAATAGTAAAAAGTAAAATGAGTGATAACCTGGAAAGATAATGCATTATTTGTCCCTTTTAAGTTGTCCTACACCTGCACTATGAATTCTGGCAAGACAGTGTAACAATTTTTCTTACACTAAGGATCAAACGAATGTCTGCTACTACGCAGTTGTATTTTAATAAGGAGTATAAACTAATTATTGCTAAATCCGCCGGCTATGCCGCTTCCAAATCCTAACTTTTTCTCTCTTTTCAAATCGCGCTGAAAAACTACAATTGATATTACAAAAAAACTAAACAGCCATTAACAACTGATATTTTTGCTGTAATTGTTCTTTTGATTCAACATTATTAGGGTCTTGCGGAATACAGTCAACGGGACAAACTTCAACGCATTGCGGTTCTTCAAAATGACCGACACATTCAGTGCAGAGCTTGATATCAATCAGATAGATTTCTTCGCCCTGGCTAATCGCATCATTCGGACATTCTGGCTCGCAGACATCGCAATTGATACATTCATCGGTTATAAACATTGACATAATAGTTGTATATTAGCGGATCCTGTTATTTATTGCAGCCACAACTTTGTTAGGGACAAATGGTGAGATATCGCCTCCCAGGCTGGCAACTTCGCGAACTAAACTGGAGGAAATATAGGAATACTCTTCTGCTGGCGTTAGAAACAAAGTTTCAATTTCTGCCGATAAATGCCGATTCATGCTGGCGAGTTGAAACTCATATTCAAAATCGGAAACCGCTCGAAGCCCACGTAATATAATATTGGCTTGTTTTTGTTGAGCAAAATCGATAAGCAAAGTATCAAAACCGCATACCTCGACATTGCTAATATCTTCTAATACGCTGCTAGTTAGTAGCACACGTTCTTCAAGACTGAAAATAGGTTGTTTGCTGGAGCCTTTTGCAATCGCCACAATAACCTTATCAAATAATTTCGATGCTCGGCGCACTAAATCATAATGCCCATTGGTAATTGGATCGAAAGTGCCGGGATATATTGCGATGTTAGCCATGATATGAAGTATATTCGATATTATCGTTTAAAAACCATTTCGATCGAAGAAAATTCGGCAATATCGTTTGATGATAAATACGTAATTTCAGTAAATGGTGCAGCTTTACGCACTGCTTTAATAACAGAATCATCAAAGGCTCGTACACCACTACTGCGTTTCAATTTAATTGTTGTAATATAACCTTGTTGAGTTAAATCCAAAACCAGAATTGTTTTGTATTTCGGATAACTTCGAGGGTATTGCCAGAGATTAATAATTTTATACTGAATAAGCTGAACGCACTGCCCCTTCAGGCTGCATTTTGATTCTAATTTTGAAACTCGAT
The DNA here is from genome assembly GCA_964403805.1 of uncultured Thioalkalispiraceae bacterium. Lineage (GTDB taxonomy): Bacteria > Pseudomonadota > Gammaproteobacteria > UBA6429 > Thiohalophilaceae > CAYQUC01. Next base: position 4,972 of record CAYOHQ010000197.1, read on the forward strand.
TGTTACCTACTTCCTTAGGGCTATCATCATCAGTGCCTAAATTGGAAACAGCGATAGAATTTTCAGCTTGATGGTTTACACTGTTACGCTGTGGATCACGTTTGCTTTTTTTAGTTTTAGCTTTTTTTGTATTACTTGATACTTGAGAGGAATTATAATTTTTACTTTGATTTGCAACACAGGCATTTAAAACAAATACTGATAAAAACCCTATTATAATAAATAAAAAATTGTTTCTCATAACTATCTCATTTTTATGTTTATGTAATTTTAATTAAATAACAAGCAACCTGACTCATCACTTTATTTTTAAGAACAGCCCAGTTATCGGGCAAAACAGGTAAAGTCTCGTTTTTCGCAACTTCGATATAAACCAAGCCGTTTTCGTTCATTAATTTATTTTCAATCAGCAATTCGACGCACATTTGAATCTTGTTTTGCTTATAGGGTGGATCTAAAAATACTAAATCAAATTTTTTCTTTACAGTTGATAAATAGTTAAACGCATCACCACTAACGTAATCAACTCTAGCGTTCGCCAGTTCGGTATCTATTTTAAAAATCTGATGCTGTTCTTTTAGATTGTTGATAATTGTATTTTCAGAATCAACAAAAACAATCTCGCTTGCACCACGTGATAATGCCTCAAAGCCTAACACACCACTACCGGCAAATAAATCCAGGCAACTACTATCTAGTATATAAGGTGCCAACCAGTTAAATAGTGTCTCACGAACCCTATCGGGTGTTGGTCGAATAGACAAGTTTGTCGGGAACGACATTTTTCGTCCTCGCCAACATCCGGCGATAATTCTAACTTGAGAAGTATTCGCCATAACCCATAGCCCAGTTCTTTATTTTATTTGTTAGCTTCTTTCTTCGGTGCAGCTTTATTTTCTTTTTGTTTTTCTGTTTTAGCTTCTGTTTTTAATTTAGGTTTTATTGCCGTTAGATCACCAACAATAACCGTTAAAAATTTGCCCGGATCAATTCTACGTTTAAAGGCATCTTTAATTTGTTCAATCGTTAGGGCGTTAATTTTATCGACAAATGTTCCAAGGTAATCCAGCGGTAAATCATAAAAACCAATCATGGCAAGGTATTCTACAATTTCTCTATTACTGTCAATTCGTAATGGAAAACCACCAGCGGTGTTTAATTTACTGTGTTCCAATTCTTCTGGCGTTGGCCCTTCAGTGACAAATTTAGTCAAGACCTCGTTCAATACTTTTAAAGCTTCATCGGTTTGTTCATTTTTAGTCTGCATGCCAACAGTGAATGGGCCATTAACCCGCATGGGTACAAAATAACTATAAGAACTGTAGGCAAGCCCGCGCTTTTCACGAATTTCATTGACGATACGAGAACTAAAACCACTACCACCTAAAATATGATTACCAAGATACAAAGCATAATAATCTTTATCTCCCCGTTTTAATCCGATTCCACCCATGACTATATGCGTTTGTGACGATGGAAATTGTTTTGACACTGTTTTGGCTTTGGTCAGCTGTTCAGCTTCAGTTAGTACTGGTGCTTTTTTGCCAGCAGCTAAACCACTACTGATTTGTTCCGCTATTTTAGTTGCCTGACTTAACTCAAGTTTGCCAACCATGACAATAACGGCATTTTTCGCGCCTTTCGGGTTTGAAAACTCCGACTGTAGCGCGTTCCTTCATCTCCGAACCAGCG
>CAYOHQ010000198.1:0-6626 GCA_964403805.1 uncultured Thioalkalispiraceae bacterium
GGAGTTGGGATCGGGCGTTTGGTTAATAATTTTAATTCCGTATCTACGGTTTTATTTCCTGTTGTTATGTCTTTTTGAATTATGATATTAGCATTGTAGTTAATACGGTTAGAAACCAGATCCACATAGCCTTTACCATTTAAATTAATATCGCGTGATTCGGTGATAAAATCCCGATTATGGGCGATGCCATTTTTAACTTGAAACGAGCCTTTCATTACTGTAAAGACATTAGGATTGTCATATCGTTCCTTTTCTTTATACGGTTTTTTAGTAATTTTATATACTTCTTTATTAATACGGTATTTTACGTTTAAATATTTAATTTTTGAGTCTTTAATATTAAATGACACCGAGCCATTCAGGTTTTTGGTGAATTGTGAAACGGTGAGTCCTTTAGTCGTTAATTTGGCATTCGCTGAACCAAAACCCGACAAGTAGTCTTTGCCTAAATAATCAATAACTAATGGCTGAAATGCAACATTACGGATGCTTTCATTCATAGTGATGACGGGCACTTTCTTTTGTACGTTAAGGCTAATGTCACCTGTGTACTGTCCTTTATACATTTTTGCCGAGATTGGATGTACTCTTATTATTCCATTTTTTGCCAGAACCGTTAATTTAATGTCGTTGGAATGTAATTTTGAAACAACGGTTTTGCCCAGTGTGATAGTGCCTTTTACATCTAATGAGCGTAACAGTTCAACCGGTAAGGCTATAACTACAGGGGCATTTTTCGTTTGAGTTGAATTTTTTGATGTCGGAACAGCTTTAGTGGCAGCCGATTTGGTCGTTGTTGTTTTTTTCGGAGGCGTTGGTAAATATCGGTCGATGTTTATTTCATCGATATTTAACTTATACCGTAGTTGTGGCTTACTAAAGTTTGCAACTAATAATCTCCCGTCTACTTTAGTATCGTCAAATAAAACGCCTAATGTTTTAACATCTATTTTGTGAGCATTGGCTGTTACATTGAGATTGAGTTTTGCTTTTTTAAGAACATTTTTATCCGACATTTCCGGTAATGGTATTTGTAATATTTTTAAAATGTTTTTTGGATTGAACTCATTCGTTGAAATAGTTCCGGTAATAGTAACACCACTTAAAATTTTAGTTGCTTTAAGCGTGCTGGATATTTCTAAATCCAATGCCGCAAGTTTCAGGTTTGTTACCGAAGCAGTTTCTTTTTTGATATCAGCTGTTATGTTATCAGCCGTAAGTGCTAATGATATATCATTTGGTTGTTGAAATTGTTGGTTGATTTTTTGCGTTAGAGTAACATTATTAATGAGTACTGTTTGCTCGCTAATATTGAATTTTAGCGAAGCAGCAAATGCTGTATTGCCCGATATTTCAGGATGACTACTTTTAAATGAAAATCCAATATTAATGTCGGTTGGTGTATTGTCTGCAATTATTCCAGTGCTAAAATTAAAATCTTTTAACTCATATTGCTGATCTAGCTGTTTATCGTGCCAGTTAATATTGGCATCGATCAATTCAATTCCGGCAATCGCCGGTAGTATAGTAGATGCAGGGCTATCTTTATTCGTTTTATCTGTCTTAGTATTATCAGCATCTGAATTTTCTGTTTCTGATGGAGTTTGATTTTTTTTGGTAGATTTTGCGATTAAGTCCTGCCAATTGGTTATTCCCTGTTTATTTTTTTCGAGTGTTAAACTAAGCCCTGCGAGGACGATTTTATCCACTTCAACCTTACTACTCAATAACGGCATAATTTTAATGCGAACATCGGCTGATTTTATGTGTGCAAATGCGGCTTTTGAAAAACCCTTGGCAGTGCTATTGCTTAATTGCAGTTCACCCAAATTGAGTCCAAGCCAGGGGAATAACGAATAATTGAGATCGCCGGTTATGGTTAGGGTACGGCCGGTTTTTTCTAAAACCAGTTTACTAATATCGTCTTTATAATCGTTGGGATCAAATATCATCGCAGCAATGAATGGAATTAAAATTAACAACAACAAAATGATGCCGATGCTAATACTGGTTATTTTTATAATTTTTTTCATGGTTTCATCTGTCTGTAAAATGGACTAAATAGCGTTAATATGAACAGGATTTAGGCAATACTGTTTACATTAACGAGTTTATTTATTGTAGCGTTAGGAAGCTGAATTTAACATGAATAACTTCAATTGGACTGATAATTAAGCTGAGTAGAACTTAACTAGTCGTACATCTTTTCGATTTGTTTGGCATAATTCTTAATGACAACAGCACGTTTAATTTTGAGGGTTGGTGTCATCATGCCGTTTTCGATAGTCCATGGCTCAAGTACTACGGTTATTCGTCGAATCTTGGCATAACCGGGGAAATCACGTAATTGCTGGCTGATTTGTTTCAGCAGTTGTGATTGCACATTTCGTGTCTGGAAATCTTTAACCGAACTTTCTTTTATCTTAAATTTTTGTGATAACGCTTTAATTGTTTCGGTATTTAAAACGACTAATGCAGATAAATACGATCGGCCTTCACCAATTATGAGTGCTTGTTCAAAGTAGGGGTGGATCGTGATGGCTGATTCCATATCGGAAGGCGGAACTTTCTCACCATTGGATAACACTAAAATATCTTTACTGCGTCCGGTGATATAAATATGTTCATTTTCAATTTTTACGATGTCGCCGGTAGCCAACCAGCCATCTTCATTTATAATTTCTTTGGTTGCGGTTTCGTTATTCCAGTAACCCAGCATATTACCGGGGCTGCGTACCAGTAATTGATTATTATCATCTAAACTAGCTTCGATACCGGGCAAGGGCATACCGACACTGGCGGGATCATTTTTGTTTGGTTTATTGCCACTTATAATTGGGCTGGTTTCTGTCATGCCGTATCCTTGCAAAATGTTAAGACCCATGCTGATAAATACTTTTGCCACGGGTAAGGGCAATGCAGCGCCACCACTAGCTGCTAATACTAATTCACCACCTAATCGTTGCCTTAACTTACTGGCAACTAGTTTATCCAGCATTGGCCACATTGCCTGACTGGGGCGCCAAGATGCTTTTCCTTGTTGCATTAAAAAGCGATGCCAACCAATAGCAACAGTTCGGTTAAACAAGAGTCGTTTAATGGGTGATTGTTTGGCGAGGTTAGAATAAATTTTATCGTAGATGCGTTCAAATATTCGAGGTACGGCGATAAGGACGTTGGGTTTTAAATTAATCATGTCTTCTGCAAGCCCCTGGATGGATCTTGAGTACGCGACAACACCATCACACATCATTGGAATGTAATAACCGACGGTGCGTTCAAACATATGTGACAATGGTAAAAATGATAAAAATAATTGATTTGGTTGAATTTCCAGAGTTTTTAAAGCGGCTTCTGCATCAAATAAAATATTGCGGTGGCTTAGCATGACACCTTTGGGTTTTCCAGTTGTGCCCGAGGTGTATACGATGGTGGCTAAGTCGTCAGCGTTACCGTCACGTTCTTTTAGTTCGGCAGGTTCTTTTGAAAGCCAGCTATTGGCATAATGTATTATGTTTTCATCCGGATCAGTAGTGATAAAACTGGGATTGTCATCTATCGCAATAATCCCTTTTAGAAGACTAATGCATTTTGGTTCAGCTTCTTTGATTTGTTGCCATTTAGTAACATCTTGCACAAATAATAATTTCACATCGGCATTTTGCAGAATATAGGCGGCGTTGTCGGGGCGGTCATCAACATACAATGGCACGACAATAAGGCCTAAACCCAGTGCAGCATGTTCGATGGCAACCCACTCGGGACAATTTCGCATTAGAATTGCAACTTTATCGCCAGTATCGAGTTCGAGTGACTCAATGGATTGTTGCCAGCGGGCGACAATCTCCGCCATTTCAGACCAGTTTAAATCCTGCCATTGTTTGGCATCGCGCAAATAACGTCGGTAAGCCACTTTATTCGGACTCAGTTGTACTCTGGCACGAAACAAGCCATCCAGGGTTTGAGCAGTATCAGCTGGTATATAATCTATCGTGTTGTTCATCGGATTACGTTATGCCTTTTTGATAATTTTAGGTTATTATTCCCATGCATCAAACTCTATTAGACATGGGACTACTCAGATAATAATGTGAATGACACTAAACGGCTAGTTTTTTATTTTAACTATTTCAGTGCTTTAGCTTGATATCTTTATTAACCTAAGCTTCAACATTATGGCAAATACACAGAAAACGCGTAGGTTTTAAAATGAATATTATCGTAAATGGTGAAAATAAAGCCATACAAGACAATTGTAGTGCAGAACAGTTACTACACTACCTGGGTTTTGCTGGCAAACGTGTTGCTGTGGAATTGAATATGGAAATTGTGCCTCGTAGCCATTACGCCCAAACTTTTATCACTGATGGTGATAAAATAGAAATCGTTCGTGCTATTGGTGGTGGTTAATAGTCAGTACTCACTAATACTCACATTGCTTAAAATTTAACTACTCATTCGATGGGTTCAGGATACGACATGAATACAGCAACGACTCACATTCAGGCTAAAACCGGCAATCAAGACAATTCTCTGATTATCGATGGTGTTTCATATGCTTCGCGGCTATTAGTGGGCTCGGGCAAATATAAAGATTTAACCGAAACAAAATTAGCGACTGAAGCGAGTGGCGCAGAAATTATTACTGTTGCAATTCGACGAACCAATATTGGACAAGAACCCGGTGAACCGAATTTATTGGATGTTGTGCCAATGGATAAATACACAATCTTGCCGAATACGGCGGGTTGCTACACCGCTGAAGAAGCCATTCGAACGTGTCGATTAGCAAGAGAATTATTGGATGGCCACAGTTTAGTTAAGCTGGAAGTGTTAGGTGATGAAAAAACCTTATTTCCGGATATTATCGAAACATTAAAAGCAGCAGAAGTGTTAATTAAAGAAGATTTTAAAGTAATGGTGTATACCACCGACGATCCGATAACCGCAAAAAAATTAGAAGACATGGGCTGTGTCGCTGTGATGCCATTAGCTGCACCTATTGGTTCGGGCTTGGGTATTCGAAACCCATACAATATTAAATTAATAATTGAAAATGCCACTGTACCAATTTTGGTTGATGCAGGAGTTGGAACCGCATCGGATGCTGCATTAGCAATGGAGTTGGGTTGTGATGGCGTATTGATGAATACCGCTATCGCAGGAGCACAACATCCGGTATTAATGGCCTCTGCAATGAAAAAAGCGATTGAAGCAGGGCGTGAAGCTTTTCTTGCAGGGCGCATGCCGAGGAAGTTATATGCCAGTGCGTCTTCACCAATTGATGGGACATTTTTTTAAAACTTTTAACCGCCAAGGCGGCTAAAAAAATAATGACGGCAGAAAAGAACGAACAAGGTCAATTCCTCCGCCGCATAAAAAGTTATGTGCTGCGCGAAGGTCGTCTTACTTCCTCACAAGCTCGAGCCATGAAAGACTTATATCCAAAATACGGGCTGGAGTATCAACAACAACTTCTGGATTTTAACAACGTGTTTGGTCGAACTGCGCCGTGTTTTCTCGACATCGGTTTTGGAACAGGAACCAGCATGGTTCACATGGCCGGTTTGCTTCCCGAAAACAATTTATTGGGTGCTGAGGTACATGGGCCAGGGGTCGGTAGTTTATTACTGCAGGTAGAGAAAAATAATTTCTCGAATGTGCGTGTTATTTATTATGATGTGATGGACGTATTAAATAACATGATACCGGATCAATCACTATCGGGTGTGTATTTATTTTTCCCAGACCCATGGCATAAACGCAAACACCATAAACGCCGTTTGGTGCAAGAAAATTTTATTCGGTTATTGCACAAAAAGTTAATTCCCGGGGGTTTTTTTCACATGGCCACCGATTGGCAACATTATGCACAGCACATGATGAAGGAAATGATGGCCGCCGACGGTTTTGAAAATAAAGCCGGTGACAATAATTATTCAGAACGACCAGAGTATCGCCCGATAACAAAATTTGAACAACGTGGCCAGCGTTTGGGGCATGGTGTTTGGGATTTAATTTTTAAAAAAATAATCTAGATGATAATTTGTGTTTTAAAATCTTGTTGCTAATTGTTACATCCACTATTTTTCTTAAAGTTACCTTATGTTTATTTAATTAAAACGATTAGCCATGAAATAAATTTCTTGACTTCTATTAAATTAAGTAGATAATTAGCCAAACTAACGTTTGGAATAAAAATGCCGATTATAAAGACAGATAGAGAATCAATAATTAAAAGTGCTATACACTTATTTAAGGTTCATGGTTATTACAATACAACTATGGCAAATTTGGGTGACGCTTGTGGTTTGATTAAAGGTAGTATATATCACCATTTTACTAGTAAAGAGGAGCTGGCGATTAGTTGTTTAAAATACATTCATGATTATTTTAAAAAAAATATTTACTCAATTGCCGATAATGATAAATTATCTTCAAAAGAAAAATTATTGCTATTTACTAAAAAAATTGAGTATTATTTTCTTAATAGTGAAGGGGGGTGTTTGTTAGGTAATTTTGCACTTGAAGTCTCAAATAATATACCAGGATTAAAATTAGAAATTGAAAAATACTTTGATGGCTGGAGAAAGTCATTAGTTAAAATTTTAAAACAGAATATG
>CAYOHQ010000199.1:0-6623 GCA_964403805.1 uncultured Thioalkalispiraceae bacterium
ACCGTTGTACCAAAAATTGCATTTGACGATACTATATGATCTCCAGCCTGTAGCAAGCCAAGACAAGTACTCAAAATGGCCGACATACCAGAAGCCGTAGCTACGCAATGCGTACCCCCTTCTAATTTTGCTAGACGCTGTTCAAAAGTTCGAACCGTTGGATTAGTGAAGCGTGAATAAATATTACCTGCCTGTTCACCCTTAAAACGTGCTTCTGCTTCAGCTGCATTTTTAAATACATAACTGGAAGTTGGAAAAATAGGTTCAGACTGTTCACCCTCTGCGGTTCGTATTTGCCCGGCTCTAACTGCTAATGTTTCGAGCTCGTAATCATTTTGTTCAGACATTTTATAATCTCCAATATCGCCTTAGGTCAACGCGATAGTACAATAGTGTACAACTTTTTTAATTTTGTAAAATACAGGCATAAAAAAACCCACATCAGTATTTACTAAAGCAGGCATACTCACTTTAGCTGAATTTATTATGCGCCCGCAAGCTGATTCAAATCGGCGCTTTCTTACAATAATGAAATATTAGGTTATAGGGGTAAATCTGTCAATATAAATTTAACGCCATTCTTGTTAAATTGTAAATGTCGGAATCCAAACTACTACTGGGTTCCGACATTAGTAGATAAGCTACACCATCGGTTAGTTTGCAAGTCTATCTGGTTTAGGGGTGTTTTTAGTTGATGGTGGTAATATCGGATATACAATATTAGGCTGCTCACCTGTTAGTGTTTTCAAAAATGCAACAATATCCTTATTTTCACTTTTAGATAATTTCACACCAAGTTGAAATTCAGCCATAACGTCAACCGCTTCATTTAAATCCCATGTACTACCATCGTGAAAATAAGGTGCAGTTAATTCAATGTTACGCAGCAAAGGTACCTTAAAAACAAATTTATCAGATTCTTTTTTGGTTTGAGTAAATCTACCCATATTAGCCATGTCTTTCCGATATGGCTTCACAACACCAAATTTTTGAAATGAACCACCACCAACGCCAACACCGTTATGACACGACGCACAACCTTTTTCTTTAAATAATTTATAACCTTGTTTTTCATTAGCCGATAAAACTTTATCGTCACCGCGCAACCAACGATCAAATTTTGAATTCGGTGTCGTTAAGGTTTTTTCGAACGCGGCTATTGCATCAGTAATATTGTCACGCGAAATATTTTTTGAACCATATATTTTTAAGAACATTTCTTCATATTCAGGAATTGATTTCAATACACTGATTGCAGCGACATGAGTAGAAGCCATTTCGCCTGGGTTTGCAATTGGACCTGCTGCTTGTTCTTGCAAATCTTTGGCTCGACCATCCCAAAACTGTGCAATATTATATTTTGCATTTAATACTGTTGGTGAATTAATAGGTCCAAGTTGCCACTTATGACCGATTGAGCTTGGTAAGTTATCCGCACCACCAGTACTTAAATTATGACAAGAGTTACAACTGATAAAACCGGATTTAGAGAGTCGGGGTTCAAAAAATAATTTTTTTCCTAAAGCAACTTTTTCTTTATTGTATTTAATTTTTAATGGAATTGGTTTTATAGGTTCATCAACTCTGGAATTTGAATTTGCATTCATCGAAATTAAATAAATAAATACCGTAATTAGTAATGGAAACATACTTTTCATTTAGAGACTCCCTGTCCACATCAAACTTAACATTAATGTTATTTTAAGAAATTAAAAATCAGTTTATTAATACAAGGCGAGAGTATACTAGAGTAGTTTTAAAATCTGAACGTCAATCACAAATTAAACAGCAAAAGCTAATATTTATTTTAACGTATTAAATGGATGTCATGACTTAACGATAATCCGATATTACAATTTCTTACCATATTTCGTTTAAGTTGCATTAACCCTACAAAATAAAGTTTAAATAATAACATCTAATTATCATTATGCATTTCGATAATAGCATTTGATTGTTCAACACCATTTTTAGCATTGTCATTACGTAATTTTTCTAAATTCTGTAAATATTTTTTATCAATATCACCCGTTATGTACTCACCATCAAATACCGAAGTATCAAAACGTTTAATTTTTGGATTACCTCGATTAGATGATTTTAGTAAATCTTCGATATCTTGAAAAATTAACCAATCTGCACCGATTGCTTCTTTAATTTGTTCTACTGTACGGTTATGCCCTATTAGTTCTTTTGTCGATGGCATATCGATACCATAAACATTTTGATAGCACACTGGTGGTGCGGCTGATGCAAAATAAACTTTACGTGCACCGGCATCACGTGCCATTTGTATTATTTGTTGTGAGGTAGTTCCTCTTACAATTGAATCATCGACTAATAAAACATTTTTTCCTTCAAACTCTAAATCTATCGCATTTAATTTTTGTCGTACCGATTTTTTACGTTCTTTTTGCCCAGGCATAATAAACGTTCGTCCAATATAACGATTTTTAATAAAACCGTTTCTGTATTTCACATTTAATACATTAGCTAATTCAAGGGCGGATGTTAAACTTGATTCAGGAATCGGTATTACAACATCGATGTCGTGCTCTGGAAATTCACGCATTATTTTATGTGCTAAAAATTCACCCATACTTAAACGTGCTTTGTACACTGAAATTCCATCTATAATCGAATCGGGTCTTGCAAAATAAACGTGTTCAAATATACAGGGAGTGAGTTCAACATTTTGTGCACAGTGTTTAGTAAATAATTCGCCTTCCATGCTAATAAATACTGCTTCACCTGGCGCGATATCTGCAATCAGTTCGAAATCAAGCGCATCGAGAGCAACACTCTCTGATGCAATCATATAATCAACACCAGTATCCGTTGTTTTCTTACCGTATACAACTGGACGTATTCCGTGAGTATCACGAAAAGCAACGACACCTACACCAGCAATTAAAGCAACAACAGCATAGGCGCCTTTAACACGTTTATGCACATTCTCAATCGCGGCAAAAACATCATTATGATCAATATTGAGTTTTTTAGCTTCTTGCAACTCATGTGCAAAAACATTTAGTAAAACTTCTGTATCAGAATCAGTATTTAAGTGGCGACGATCACTACGTAGCAAATCTTCTTTAAGCTCATTGGCATTGGTTAAATTACCGTTATGGGCAAGCGTAATTCCATACGGTGAATTGACATAAAATGGTTGAGCTTCTGCTGAGGAGGAACAGCCTGCAGTTGGATAACGTACATGCCCTATTCCCATCGAACCGGATAGTCGTAACATGTGTTTAGTCCGAAAAACATCTCGAACCAGTCCATTCGCTTTTCTCATGCGAAACCGACCACCGTCATAAGTAACAATTCCGGCTGCATCTTGTCCCCGGTGTTGTAATACGGTTAAACCATCATATAATGATTGATTTACAGAATTCGTTGAAACGATACCTATTATTCCACACATAATGTCACTCGTTTATAACCTGCAATAGTAAACTAAAAAATATCTTTAAACCAAATAGCCAATGCTTGAAAATTTTGAATCATTATTGAGTCATGCCACCATATTATTTTATTCAGTTTAGGTATGGTTACAAACTGAACGGCTATTAATACGATCACAACAATGAAAACCACTCCGCGTAATAATCCAAAAATAATACCAATAAATCGATCTGTCCCTGATAAACCCGTGCGTTTTACCAGCTGACCTGCAAAAAAATTAACCACCCCTGATACAACTAGTGTAAGAACCAATAAAACGACAGCAGCAATTAACCCTCTAACAGTAGAATCAGAAATAGAAGTTAAAAATAAATCTGCAAATCCATCTGAAAAGAAATAGGCGATAAAACCAGCTAGTACTAATCCAACCAACGATAGTGCTTCTTTAACAAAACCTCGAACGACACTAATAAGCATTGATGCAATTATAATCCCTAAAATGACGTAATCAATAATTAACATTATTCAACCGCCCATTAATTTCATAGTAGTAAAAATTTTGATAATTGCCATAGTCTTTTCCTTAAGCCTTGTATTTCATTACGATGCCATTAATTTTCATTTCTTTTTTTAATCTTTTCTGTGTCGATTCAGCAGTCACTTTTTTTACTTCTGGTCCTATTCGAACTCGATAACTAAGCTCGGATTTTTTCTTAACAGCTTCGACAAAAGCATGATATTTTTTTTTGCGTAATTTATTTCTCAGTGCCATCGCATTTTTCTTACTTGAAAAACTTCCAACCTGAATTACCCATGCAGTTACTGTTATATTTTTGGTATTTGTTGATTTCTCAGCTGCAGTTGGTTTAACTGGTAATTTTATTACTTGAGGAGATTCAACAGCAGATTTCTCCTTTGGGGATTTTTCGTGTTTAGTATTGTTACTGACTATTTCAGGACTTAATTCATCCACAACGATAGTTTCTATTTCCGTTGACTCTGGTGGTGCGATATTACTGGTTAAATTGAGGGGCTTCATATTAGTGATGGATTCATGACGTTCAGGAATATTACCACCATAAATTGGCATATCATCATCAGATTCACCGTTGAGTAATATCGGTATAAATATCACTCCAAGAGCAATTAGTACAATTGCACCAATCATTCGTTGTTTAAAACTACTCTCGTTCATAAACACCTAAAATAAATAATATTACAACTTCTAATTTTTGAGTTATTATATCAACTGTTAACTTAATTCCCTAGTTATAACTCAGATAAATCCTATACAGATAATTCCTGACTAAACTCCTGTACTAGATAAAAAGAACCAAATATAACAATTTGGTCATTATCCTGACTATCATTAACGGCCTGTTGATAAGCTAGATTTGCACTTGCATAAGAAAAACACTGTGACTTTGCATCACTATTTTTAATTATATCAATTAAATCTGAGGCTGAAATTGCTCTTTCAACGGCTAAATCGGTGACATACCAAGCTAGGCATTTATTCAAGAGTAGCTCTACAATGGCTTGTATATTTTTATCAGACATCATCCCTATAACTATTCGAATATCACCGGAACATTTATTATCATTCAAATAATCGAGCAAAGCTCGAGTTGATTGGGCATTGTGGGCAACATCAATTAGAGTGTTAATTTTTCCCGGTATATTTTCAAGCCTAGCTCGAATTACACTGCCTAATATGCCTTCTCGTAGCTGATTTTGAGAAACAGGATATTCGATTTGTAATAACGACAGAACCATTAAAACACCTGCAATGTTATCATACTGGTGCTTACCTTTAAGTGGAATAAATGGTAATGCGTGATATTTTGATGCTTGACCAAGCCATTGCCATGATGACTCATTCATTATATATCTAAAATCGGTATTGATACTGAATAGCTCAGCTTTTAGATTAGCCGCGTAAACAGCAATCGATTTAGGCGCATTTATATCACTACAAACAACAGGTTTGTTTGGGCGCATGATGCCGGCTTTTTCTAACGCAATTTTTTCTTTATCGGAGCCTAGCCACGCTTCATGATCAATATCGATTGCAGTGATTAACGCTATATCTGGATCAATAATATTGACAGCATCCAATCGCCCTCCCAAGCCAACCTCAAGGATTGCAACATCAAGGTGTTGCTCGGCCATCAATAAAAGTGCGGCTAAGGTTCCGTACTCAAAGTAGGTAATTGTAATTTCGCCATCAGGATGATTTGTTCGTGCTTGTTCAATTTTGTCAAAAATTTCGCATAACGCTTGATCACTTACTGCATTCCCATTAATTTTAATTCGTTCGTTATAGTTAAAAATATGAGGTGAGGTATAACTAGCAACTGCATAACCGGCACTCTGAAATATATTTTCTAAAAAACAGATGCTCGATCCTTTACCATTGGTGCCGGCTACGGTAATAATTTTTTGAGCTATTGGCCCGGTTGCTAATCGTTGATATACCGCAAGAACGCGCTCCAGACCCAGATCAATTTCACTTGGGTGGCAGCCTTCTTGCCAGTGCAACCATTCAGGGAGAGTATTAAATCGCATTTTGCGATTAATAATTTTTTAGGGTGTTAAATATGTATTATGCCGCTGGTAATACTTGATGAGTCATCATTGAAAGTAAATTGGCAATTTTATCACGCATTTCACGACGATCAACGATCATATCAATTGCACCATGGGCTAATAAAAATTCACTTCGTTGAAAGCCTTCAGGCAATGTTTCACGCACAGTTTGTTCAATAACACGTGGTCCGGCAAAACCAACCAATGCATTCGGCTCACCAATATTAATATCACCCAACATCGCAAAACTGGCTGACACGCCACCCATAGTAGGATCAGTAAGTACTGAAATAAATGGGATACCGGCATCTTTTAACTTGGCTAAAATTGCACTGGTTTTCGCCATTTGCATTAACGAAAATAATGCTTCCTGCATTCGAGCGCCGCCACTTGCAGAAAAACAAACGAGTGGGATATTTTGTTCTAAACACATATTGGCTGCACGAACAAATCGCTCACCTACTACGCTGCCCATTGAACCACCCATAAATTTAAATTCAAAAGCAACTGCAACTAGCGGAATTCCTTTTAGTTGTCCCTTGATTGCTATCACCGCATCTTTTTCACTAGTTGTTTTTTGCGCTGCTATTAATCGGTCTTTGTATTTCTTTATATCTTTAAATTTT
>CAYOHQ010000200.1:0-6609 GCA_964403805.1 uncultured Thioalkalispiraceae bacterium
CAAGGTAAATCATGAGCTTAGGGATTGGTAGAGTGTGGTTTATTTTGCGGTTACACATTATTTCCAGTTGCTGCTCCATCAAATGGAGCATAAGAAAATGTATATGTACCTGCAACTGTAGCTAAAAACCAAATTTGTGTTCCATTAGTTAAAACACCAGCTTGAGCGCCTGCTGCTGGAGTAGTAATTCCAGGAATTGATAAAATATGTCCCTCAGCATCAAAATCATTTTGCAGAACTGATAAAGTCTTTCTAACCCCTACACTTGCAGTATAAACATCTGCTTTTCCTACTGGCGCAGTATTTGGTGCTGCAGCTCGTAAAACTATTTTAACTGTTGTAGATACTGAATTTAATAAACCATCAGTTGCAATATATGTAAAAGTATCACTTGTAGCAGTACCATTAGTTGGTGGTGTATATACAATTGAAGTTCCATTAACAACGGCTTTCGAACTCCAGCCAGTTTGTGTTCTAGAAACACCGATAATTGACAATACATCACCATCAGGATCATAGTCATTAGCTAAAACTGGAATTGATATATCTGGATCATGAATTCTAACTGTAGCACTGTCAGGTTTAGTTATTGGAGCTGCATTTGCTTTAGGCCCAACAAAAATTCTCACATTTGCAGCTACTGAGTCTGCACCATCAGTTACTTTATAACTAAATAATACATCACCTTCAAACGTACCTGGAGTATATGATAAAGTACTCTGATTATTAGTTATAAAACCTTGCCCTGCAGCTAAAGCTGTTACACTGTTTGCTGCTATTGTAAGTAGATTCGGACCATTATCACTGTCGTAGTCATTAGCTAATACATCAAGCACAATAGCTGTGGCACCAACCTTTGTTGAAAACCAATCGTCATTTGCAACTGGTATTATATTTGCTGCAGGTGTTAGGGTCACACGTACAGTTGCAATATTCGAAGTCGATCCTTGTGGATCAATAATTCGATATGAAAATGTGTCGCTAGTTGCAGTTCCAGTTCTCGGTGGAAAATAACTAATTTGATTTAGAGTTGTGTCTATACCAACAGATCCAACACTACCTCTAATTAAAAATGAATTGTCAAATCGTAAATCTGTTTTTGGTGATTCAGCATCGGAATCATTTGCGATCACATCAATTAAAATTTGTGTTCCCCCAATTTGCACAGTAGCCGTATCATCATTAGCCACAGGTGGCGTATTAGTTCTGGGCGCCAACGTCACTGTCACCGTAGCTAAACTCGAATTCAACGACCCATCCGTCGCAATATACGTAAAGCTATCTTGCGATTGCGTGCTAGTTGCTGGCGCAGTATAAATAACAGAATTCCCACTACGCCGAGTCGAACCATAAGTCGGTTGCGTAAAACTCAACAACTGCAGCGATGACGTTGGTGATTCTGCATCGGTATCATTTGCCAACACATTAATCGTCACCCCGGCAGTATCACCAATGGTGGCATTCGCAGTATCCGCATTGGCAACCGGTGCTGTATTTGGAATATCGGTTACAGTGATGGACACTGTTGCCGGCGCTGCCGATTGCACAATGCCATCGTGTGCATAATAGGTAAATGAATCATTACCCGGTGTTGAACCCGGCGTATAAGTAAAATTGGTTTTATCACCGCTTGCGGCCAGGGTGCCCAGTGTTGGATTAGTTGCCAATACTGCGGTTAAGGGGTCGCCATTCACATCGGTATCATTTCTCAAGGGATAAATAATTGTTGATTGCCCAATTTGCACACTGTAACCGGTATCGTCTACTGCAACCGGTGCACTGTTAACCGGGGAAGTAACATCCACAGTAACGGTGGCGGTATTGGAATCGGCTTGTCCGTCATTCGCAACATAACTAAAGGTTTCTTGTCCTACAATACCGGCGGTAAAGTTAATGCCGCCATTGGTGACGGTAGCAGTATTCGATGGATTGCCCGGGGGTGCAATAATACGGGCAGTTAATAAATTATCATCGGCATCGGTATCGTTAGCTAACACATTAATTAACTGGGTTTTACCTTTAATGACTTGTGCGCTGTCATCAACGGCAACCGGTGGCGTGTTGGTGCCGGCTACAATTGATACTGTAACGGTTGCAGGTGTGGCTGATTTTACAAAACCGTCATAGGCAAAATAACTAAACGTGTCGGTGCTCCCGGCGGGGGTAGTTCCTGCAGCTTGATAGGTAATGGTGTTATCGGCATTAATGGTGACGGTGCCGAGGGTTGCGGCGGTGCTCGGATCGGAATTGAGTTCGACAGCCAGGCTGTCATTATTGGCATCGGTGTCGTTGGCGAGCACGTCGATGATCACGGTGCTGGCGACATTAACGGTTTTACTGTCATCAACGGCAACCGGGGCTTTGTTTGATGGCGGTGCGTCTGAAAAAATGGAGACGTTATAGGCTTTTATTTTGTTGGCGAAATTATCGAGCTCAACATTACCGGCTTTGATACTAGAAACATTTTCGGCGGCATTACCCATGTCTAATATGCTTTTTGCAAATTCAGCCCGATAGACTGTTTTTAATAATGTTTTGGTGCCGATTTTAAGTTGGCTAGCGGCACTTGAATCGATTCGACCATTGAGGATACCGTCAGCTTTAACGTCATCAAAGGCTTTTTTTGATAATAGCTTGGAGTTGGCATTGCCATAATTATTGCTATTAATTTTCATGAGGTATGAAATGCCAGCATTGGCAAAACCGTATTGTATGGGTGCATCAAACTGGCCGGTGACACTACTTGCGTTGGTAATGTCGGCGGGTTGGGTTGTAATGATATCGAATCCTAACCAGTCGCTGATTTCTTGATTGGCCTCTGTCACTGACTGGCTGACGGGGGTGTTGTTTTTTATTTTGTTTAAAGCTAAACCATAAGCCAGGTTGGTGAAATACGTTATTGCAATAGTTTGTGATTTACCGGTTTGGTAATTGGCAACGGCACAGAGCTCGTCGTTGACTAAAAACGGGATGGTGACTTTGGCGCCGGTGGTGCTGGCGGGTTCGGTGTAATTGCCTTCTTCTGAACACAATAAAACTGCTATGTTTTTACTTTTAAAAGTTACTTTATATGCACCATTAACATCGGTTGGTTTTGGTGCGCTTTGAATTATTTCACCTTTGCTACCACTACTGAAATTATAAACTGTTACCTTACTGTCAGCTATTGGCCCTAACGCTACTACACCTGTAACAGGCCCTTCTTTAATTTCTGGTGGTGGGGGTGGTGTGCTACTACCCTACCACCGCCGCCGCAGTTAATTAGTAGTAAAACACTACCTGAAATCAGAATTTTTTGTAGGGTGGTTTTAGTCAGTAACACAATAAGGCTCCCGGTGTTTTAATTATTTTTTTTGGAAGCTTTATAAATTTAAAATTGATATTTTCAGAGTCGAGTTCTGATTTAAATATCTATAAATAAACAATCGCCGCTTCCCTGGCAAATTATCTTTAGTCCATTATTCAGTTAGTGTGATAATATAAATGACAGTTTGGTTTGTCCAGTTAATCATAATTTAAATTTCTTAAGGTTTTATTAAGGTTAGTTTATTTTTTACTCTATTTTTAATTTTGATACAAAAAATTGCCACATATAGAAATATTAGATTTTTATATTTTTTGAATTAAAAAATAAAATAGTTAATTATATTTCTGTATTATTTCTTGTTTATTAAATCAACTAAACCAAGTCATATCTTTATCATTTATGTTTTCTTTTTTGTTGCACTTTTATAATATTTTCCACCAATGATTTGGTAGTTGAATACACGCTGTTACAAAATGTATTAAAGCTTTGCAATTGATTAACATCAGGCCAAACTGTGGATGTTTTGGTTAATTGACCAACTTTAATTTGATAGTCGGCCAGTATTTGAATGTATTCCCTTCTTTGATCTTGCGGAATAACCAATGGTGGTAAGCCGGCTTTTAGTAATGGGATATTTGCTATTAAACGTGCCAGTCTGCCGTTGCCATCCCAGAAAGGATGAATGTGTACAAAGCACATATGAATTTTTGCATAGTATTCATGAGCATTGTCTATCGTTAAAACATTTATATTGATGCTGTTTACATAGGCTATTAATTGAGACATCAATTGGGGGACATGTTGCGGTAATGCATACTCAATGAAGGTTTGTGTACCATCACCGATAACTGCATAACTGCCATTTGTTTCAATTTTCCATTGCCCCATTGGTTTGTAAATATCGTTAACAGTATTGGTGACTACGGTTTTATGTAATTCAAATATAAAAATATCAGTTAGTGGTTGTAGCAAACTTTTATACAGTAACTCGATTGCAGTGGCATGGCCGATTGTTTCCTGATGATCTTTGAGCGGCTTACCTGAAATGGTTAAGCCTTGTTCAAGCACAAAGTGGGTGTCACCGAGGGTTAAGGTGTTTCCTTCAATTGCTGAGGAGTTGTAGGTCCATAAGTCTCGTAACTGATTGAGCAGAGCAAGCTGTAGATCATTATCCAGGCCATTTAAAAAAACAAAACCGGTTTTAGGATCGGGAATGTGTTCGTTATATTGATAAAATGTTGTCCTGCCCTGACCGGTTTTTTTAACTACACCGCTATCTATCCAATGATTAAGCCATCGACGTAGTGTTCGATGCGGTATATCTCCAATTCTGTGCCCTATTGTTGTTAATTTAACGGGTTCAGATGCTCGTTTAAGTAGTGCTAATGCTGCGTCTTTTTGTTGTTTATGGGCCATATTGTTAAAGGTGAGTTTATATATGGCCATTATAGACAATAAATGGCCGGATAAATACAGTTTAAGGACAAATATATATTACGAAATTATGTCTTTTTAGCGATATTTACTGGCATTAGGCACTGATTAAAAAGCATTAAATTAGCACCAGTAATAAACTTTATTATCCTGTAAATTTTATGTGATATTCACGAAAATAGTAAAAAGAGCCGTAGCCCTTTACTCTGTAGTAGCTCAATCTTAATTTTACAGTTACCCGAATTTTAGGGTGTCTGTTAAATTAGATTTTAGCTACTACAACTAATGTTAACAAATTTCACATCCTTGTTTTGAACTCGATATTGCGACTGCAACTGTTTCTATACAAACAGCTAAATCAATATAGGCATTATATTCAGTCTTTTCATTTTGATCTCCCTGATATTTATTTTCTATGGTGTGTATTTCCATAAATCATTTTTTCTGGAGCCGTATTCACCGCCAAAAAACCAAAAATTTCCATTTATATCCTTCCAGGCTGCAGCACCAACTCTTGCACAAAGAAGGGTCAGGCCCTGACCCCAAACTGTTCCTATTTGTATTTTAAATAATGTAAATTTGTATCTATACTTCAAATATGCATAAAACTATATCCCGACAACTACTACCCGTCATTGAGAAAAAATTGGCTAATTACCCGGCTGTTGCACTATTGGGCTCCAGACAAGTTGGTAAATCAACCTTGGCCGGGATAATCTGCAAAAAATACCCAAATAGTCTTTATCTGGATCTCGAAAGGGAAAAAGATAAGGCAATGCTCAGCAATATTGAGGCTTTTTTTGCTGCCAATAGCGATAGATTAATTTGTCTGAATGAAATCCAAAGGGCACCGGATGTTTTTCCGTTCTTGAGAGGTTATCTTGATAGAAATCAACGTAATGGCCAATTATTAATTTTGGGCTCGGCATCACGTGATTTAATCAAACAAAGTTCAGAATCATTAGCAGGACGAATCAGTTATCAGGAAATCACACCATTTTCACTTACTGAAATTTTACCCGATCAATTTCGCCAACACTGGTTACGGGGTGGTTATCCAAGAAGTTTTTTAGCCAGTGATGATGAGCTCAGCGCAGAATGGCGCCTGGATTACATCCGTACCTTTCTTGAACGTGATATCCCGCAACTGGGTTTTACTATTCCGGCAGAAAAATTAAATCGATTTTGGCGAATGTTGGCTCATGTTCATGCTCAAACTTTAAATGCATCCAAACTGGGTGACTCGATGGGTGTATCGTCCCATACTATTAAATCCTATATTGATATTTTAGAAAAAACATTTTTAGTTCGAGTATTGTTACCTTTTGAATCCAATACAAAAAAACGTTTAATTAAATCGCCTAAAATTTATATTCGAGACAGTGGATTATTACACGCACTGCTTGATATTGAAGATTATAACAGTTTACTGGCCAATCCAATTTACGGTGCTTCATTTGAAGGTTACGTTATTGAAAACCTGCTTGCCAACCTGCCACGGTGGCGTGGTTATTTTTATCGTACCTCAAATGGTGCCGAAGTCGATTTGATTTTGCAAAAAGGAAATACAACAATTGCGGTAGAAATTAAATCTTCTGCGACCCCCAGCGTGTTTAAAGGGTTTTACACGATAATAAAAGAAATCAAGGCAGATAAGGCATTTGTTGTAGGGCAAATTGAAAATCGCTATGCGCTTAAAAATAATGTCGTCGCCATCAATCCGCAGCAATTATTGCAGGAAATCAGTTTACTGTAATGTCGCTAAATAAGACTCGGTTGGTTTAAGATCCAAGTTGCAGCTATTTTCTTATCAAAATGCGTATTTACGTCGATGATTTGAAATTGACACTATTAGTTATGTATATTAG
>CAYOHQ010000201.1:0-6554 GCA_964403805.1 uncultured Thioalkalispiraceae bacterium
GCCGCCCACCCGGGGGGTGAGGTGGCCAGCCGCGAGGTCGGTCACCTCCAGCGTGCCGTTTCCCAGGGCCGCGACGAGAAGCCGCTTGCCGGCGGGATCGGGGGCGAGGTGGTCGATGCGCCCGTGGACTCCGCCAACTACCGCAAAGGCTTTTGATCAAAATGCTTCAAACTGGGATTCGATGCGTTGGGATGATGATGAATGGGAGTAACAAACTAATGTACTGTATATAAAATGGTTTTATAGCCTACTTAGCTTAAGCTTGAAATTAATAATTACTATAGTGTATTTTATTAACAGTAAATTAGTAGCAAAAATTCATTTCAGATAGCAACAACTATTTTTCATAGCTGTATCTTTATTTCGTTACGTTTACGACTAGCAGAGTCCATTAGTAAAATGGATATACAAAATTAATTTAACTGCATAATTTACGGCAGGAATAATAGCAGAATTATAAAACCTCACTCGAAGCCACAGTCAAATCCATTATTGAAATAAAATAAAGTACATGGTTTCAATACTCGAAGAAATTCATTGTCATATAAATTCGCCTAGAGAAAGATTATGAAAACTGTGAATACTCGTCACATTAAAAATTTTGATCTTTTCGACTTATAACAAAATTATATTGTTGACTAAGTTAGCGTAGTTAGATGTCTATAGTTAATAGTTAGAAAATATCAACACATACAATTCTTACAAAACTCATATTGAATTACTATTCCTGTAAGTTTAAATTTAATAATAAGATAACTGTATTTTTGAATTGTTATATTATGGGATTTACAGTTCGAAAATAATCTAAAAAATAAGATAATTAAATTATTAAGTTCTAGTTAAATAGACAGGAGACAACCACATGAAATATTTATATTTAATACTAACATTGATGCTATTAATATCATGCCAGGACAATAATTCATCAACACCACAGGATAATTCACAAATAAGTCCTTCTTCACTAAACAGTGAGACCACAAATATTTACAAACCAGATGGTGCAACACAATGTAAATCGACAGGAACATCGTTGAATGTAATGTCACAGGTATTAATAAATGCAGGTATCGATGTTTTATGTTATCAGAAGAGCAATGATGTTAATTTTAGAGGAAGTTCTTGTGGACTAGCAACAGGTTCGATTAACGTATTTAAAATTAATAAAAACAATCTTAATAGTGTTTTAACGCTGGGATTTTTACCCATTCAATTAATACCAGGAGTTGTCATTAAGCACTGTAAAGAAAATACAACTCCTAAAATTCCCGATTATGTCAAGGTTTATAAATCATATAATTTTAACGGTATATGTGGTAACCGAAAATATCCTGTTGATCTTATGGCAAAAGAGTTAATTTCTGCCGGTGTTAATGTTGCCTGTTCGAAAAATGAATCTCACATTTTTTTTAATCCTACAAATACAGGGGGTGGTATTCAGACTGCTGTTTGTAAAGGTAAAGCTCATGGATTTAATGTATTTAAAATTAACTCAACTGATTCTGTAAAAGCAAAAGCGGTAGGTTTCAACCCGGTAAGTGATTTACCGATTTATGTCGATTCAAAATGTATTCCTGATACTGTTGAAATACCTAAGCCACCAATACTCATTTATTGATATTGTCGGTTTAATATTAATTTATAGTGTTTGTAAATCACCTATTAACGTGCTTCTATTTTAAATAGATTATAGTTATTACAAACAATTCTTACAAAAATATTATTGCAAATAAAAGTGCAAACGAATAGATTTATCCTTGAAATATAATTTAATTTTAAACATTACAAGGAAAAGTCATGAATAAATTCAAAGCTATTTTAGAAGTGTTAACTGCTATATTACTATTTAGTATTTATATTAATTCTGTTAATGCCGCAGCAATAACATCATTTGGTGGCACGGCTTGTCAGGAAGACGTGCGGTATAATTCAATTAATACCAGTCATTCGTATGGTGGCGATATATTGGTAACCGGTAAATCAAGTTCTGAATGGGTTACAGTTAATTGTCCACTGGATATGACATCCAATGTTCCAGGACAAACTCAAGGATATAAAAATATTAGTGTCTATTATCGTGATGGTAGTTCAACGAAGAACCTGGAATGTACCGCAATGTTACGTTCAATTATTGGTAACGTAGCAAGCTTTGTAACAAAATCAGGAGGAACAGGTGCGTCGACAGAAGTTCGTGGAATGGTATTTCCGGAAAGTACTTCATCTTATGCTTCACCCACAGGGTTTTTACGATGTTATATGCCAAAACCGGATGCTGGTGGTTTCACACATATAATATCTTATAGCATTTCACGTTAAGATTTATTTATTTTTTCAACCTGATTCGATGGTAATTATTATGAGTACAATAAAAAAAATTGGTTTGATATTATTAATAGCAACAATTTTAATCTGGTCTTTATATTCACTAAATTTTAATAATTATATTATAGATGATGAAAGTATTATGTCATTTACAAAAAAGACTGTTAGTTCAGACTCAAGTAATTTTATTAAACGAATTAATTTTCTTGAGGAACAGGTTGAAAAAAATTCAATTCAACAAGAGATTCTTATTAAAAGCTTGGCTAAATTACTTAAACAAAATGAAAAATCTAGGGACATACAAAAAACTATAAATCACAAAGATAAAGTTAACGATGACTTTACTTCAACTACTACCCTAATTTATGATTCTTTGGAAGATAGAGCTAAAATTGAAAGACACTATTTTGATAAAGTGAAAACTGATTTTGAAATGGAACAAAAAAATGATAATTGGAGTATTAATGAGGAGCAACACCTTAGAACGGTTCTGCAACAAGAGGATTTAAAGTTTGAGGCTATTAATAATATTGACTGTCGGTCAAAAACGTGCAGAGCAGATATTTCACATAAGAATAGGGTAAATGCAGAAAATTTTTTAGATGTGTTTGTACGTTCTGTTCATAATACTGCAGGTGAATTGGAATTTGTTACCGAGGCAGATGGTGGGATTACAACAGTATTGTATTTAACACCAAACCAATAGTTTAAATAAGGGGACAATGACAGGCTTATGCATAAATTTATATCTGAATTAAAATATAAATTATTGATTTTTGATGAAGATTTTAAAAACGCAAAAAAAATAAAATTATTTTTTCAACGGTATGAATATTTCATTAAAACAGAAAATGAAATAGATTTAAAAATATGTAAAATGATACAACCAGATTTTATTATAATTAATATATCAACTTTAACAAAGAGAAAAAATTTACTCCTGGATGGTTTGTTTAATGAGTTTAAGGGTAGATATATTATATTAACACATATAAATAATATTCCGGATCGTGACATTATTAAATATATTGAGTCGGGTGCAGCTGATGTTTTAGATCAAACTACACGTCTTAGATTATTGTTAGCTAAAATCAGATTAATACTAGTAACCCATAAAATAAATAATAATTATGAATCAATGAATTTTGATGAAGTTGAAAATAATGTTGATATTGGTGCAATTAAATTAAATAAAACTGAAGGTAAGTTAACATACAAAAAACATAGACTGGATTTTTCAACAAATGAATTTAGTTTATTAATGATGTTGGTAGAGAGGCAAAATAAAATAATTAGCCGGGATATATTGTATAAAGTTTTACTAAATAGTCAATATGATGGAGTAAATCGTTCTATCGACAATACAGTTTTTAGAATAAGAAAAAAAATGGAAAAACACGGTATCACTCAATTTAAAATTAAATCGATTCGGGGTAGAGGATATTTATTTTTAAATTTAGAAAATTAAAATCACCAGTTAAAACCATAGATACAATTCTTACCAATTTAAAATTGATTCCAGTTGTGTAGAATACTATTGTTTAAATTCAGGATTGAATTAATTTTAAGGTGTTTGTCATGAAAGAAAAATCGCTTACCTGTTTTAATTATAACAAAAAATTAAAGTATAAAAATTATTTGTTATTAGTTATTGGGATTTTATTATTACCGGTGATTATAATGATAAATATTCCAGTTATCGCGTTAAGTTTGATTATTTTAATAGTATTATTATCATTAAAATCAATTATTTTTAATAAATATCTAATTAGTTTTTTCGTTAATCATATTGAAATTAATATGGGTATACTTTCGGGTAAACAAATAATCAATATTAATTCAATCGAATCAATTGTTAAAGGGACAAAAACTTTCGTTATCAATTTAAAATGGATTAAGAAACCAATTATTATAGAGTTAAATAAATTAAACAAAACTGACGTTGTTTCTTTTAAAAAAACAATAAATAAAACTACAGCCTTAATTAATCGTTCGAAAATTAAAGTTAAATCGGTTAGGTTAATAGGGCTTTAAAATTACCTAATTGTAAGAAATTTAAATATTACAAATACGACAAAATTTTACTGGAATATATTATTCAGGAAATATAAATTAAGTTATTGTTATACAATTATATTGAAAAAGGTGAGCTACAATGGAGCAATTTCAATTACTATTAAAGCAACTATCAGTAGTAATTTTTGTTATGTTATTTCTAGTATCTTGTGACGGTGCTAATGAGCCTGTGCCACTAAAATCAACAAGTCCAACTAATCCTGTAACAGCTCCCGATCCAGTTACAACATCACCAAATACTAAAAATTGGAACTCATTAAAGTGGGACGAAGACTCATGGAGTTAATGTTGTTGTTTGTTCAAATAACGTACAATTTATACAATTAAATAGTATATGTTAAATAAGGGGATGTAAATTAGTAATGTTAATTGTTAGCATCAAATTAGAATCTCCAGTGTTTTTGATAAATAAATGAGGAAATATAAAATGAAATTATGGATAGCACTCTTATCAGCATTGTTAACACTAGTATTAGCACAAACGAGTATCGCTCGGGAAGTTGATGGTACAAAAATTAAACCATTTAAAGCAGGAGAAAAAGCAATTGCTGATGATGTTAATAATAACTTTAAAGAATTGAGGGGTGCTATCAATGACAATTTTACTGTTATTAAAACACATAAAAATACCATTGGAGCTCATGGTGGTAGTGGATCGGGTGCGGGTGGTGATGGTTCTGCTGGAGCGCTCACTATTGGTGGTGGGGATTGGGTGACACCTGTCACTGGTGGAACACCGATACCAACTAACTTAAATTATACGTCCTGCCTGATTGGTGATAAGGCAACTGCCACAAATCAATTAGAACTTAAAGTGCCATCGGGAATTACAATTCGATGTCAAGATGGTTTTACATTAAATGCGAATGCGACGATTACTGTTGGAAATGGTTTTGGTGCGGGGGTTGGATTAGAACCTAAATATGCAGGGACATATGAAAGCAAAGGTTTATTAAAAGTTGTGGCAATTGCATCTATAGATTTAATGCCATTAGGTGGTGCAGGAAACGATGGCGGTGGTTTATTACGGATTCTAAGCAATGGGCCAATTAAAATTGATGGCACAATAAATTCAAATGGTAAAGCCGGGCATTATGGTGGAATATCAGTCAGTTATGGTGGCGGAGGCGGCGGTATTATTGTTCTTAATTCTAGAACAAGCATTGATGTTGCAGGAATGATTACAGCTAATGGTGGTAATGGCGGTAAAGGTGCAGCGAACACATCCGCATCAATTGGACCTACTGGTGGTGGTGGTGGTGGAATTATATCATTAGTAGCACCGACAATTACCAATTCTATAAATACAGAAGTTAAAGCAGGAATAGGTAGTAATGCAGCTACTGATTATGGTGCAGCAGCAGGGACGTTTGGAGGTGCATCTGGTGGGGATGGTGGAAGAGGTGGTGATGGCTATTATAATTCTATTGCTGGGACTGCAGGTTATGTTATTGAAATCAAAAAATAAATTAAAATCTTAAACATATTTAAAGAAATGGAGGAAAATATGAAACTAAGGATAGCAGTATTAATCGCTCTGGGAGCATATAGCAATATCACAACCGAGTTTTGCTCGGCCAGTTGACAATGAAGCAATGAATAAATTTGTAAAACAGACGAAAGCAGTTGCAAATGATGTAAATGCTAATTTTAATGAATTAAAGAGTGCAATTAATGATAACTTTACTTTAATCAAAGCACATAAAAACTCAAACGGAGTAGACGCTCATGGCGGTAGTACTGGTAGTGGTGCCAGTGTTGGTGGTGATGGTTCTGCTGGAGCGCTCACTATTGGTGGTGGGGATTGGGTGACACCTGTCACTGGTGGAACACCGATACCAACTAACTTAAATTATACGTCCTGCCTGATTGGTGATAAGGCAACTGCCACAAATCAATTAGAACTTAAAGTGCCATCGGGAACTACAATTCGATGTCAAGATGGTTTTACATTAAATGCCAATACAACGATTACTGTTGGAAATGGATTTGGTAAGGGTGTTGCGCGAGTACCTGCCAGTAATGGTGTACAAGATCTTCTTCCTGATGCAAGTGGTAATTATTCAAATACCAATGGATATGGTGGAAAAGGGATACGTAAAATAGTTGCCGCTTCATTAATCGATTCATTACCCATTGGCGGTGCGGGTTATAGT
>CAYOHQ010000202.1:0-6531 GCA_964403805.1 uncultured Thioalkalispiraceae bacterium
CATTATTGCTAAAAAATATATTGCCTTCAGCGAAAAGATAATCATTATTATTATCATAATGAAGCTTATCTGCTCTTAATAAATTTCCATTGTGTAATGCTTCAACATTGCCAGTGAAAATGCTTATGTCAGTTTGATTAATTTGGGCAGACTCCGATTTAATCTGAACTTTTTTCTGAGCTGCGTTACTTTGTTGTTCCATGAGTTTGCTATCCGGGACACGAATGTTACTACCGCATAGATCATAGCGAGAACTATTTTTAATTTCTTCAGCGAATAACGAGATCGGTGAAAACAACAATACCAATAAAACAGGTAGTACCTTAGTAATGTTAATCACTAAAACTGGATGTAATTTATTTGTCGGAATTGTATTTGTTAGCATTTGGCTACTAGTTAACCTTTTAAAGACACTATTATATAGAGTATGCCAATGAACATAGGTTGATGTAGCATGTATATATGCAAACTGTGTCTCCCGCCAAATGCCAGTATATTAGCAATTTGTACGTTAGTTGACCAATTTTGACATTTCTTCGCAAATGCTGATTTGGAGTCGATAAATACTAATTTTCCGACAAATAATCCAATTAATACAACGCCAAACCAGGGTAAAATCGGGACGTAATCTTCTGTTATTGGTTTATGAGTCATTAAACCAATCCACTGTAAATACGGTAAGTTAAATAGTTGAAATTTAAATAAAGTAGTAACAAGAATGATAATGCTACCAAAAACCAGATTAACCCAATACCAACGAATAAAGAACAGACTCAAGACACTGGCAACAGCAACAAAATGCAAAATTCCGAAAAAAATCATACTGTCAGGATACATTAAATAACTGGATAGGCTAACAATTGCAGCATAAAAGGTAATTAATAATAATCGTTTCAGATATGGCTTACGATTAATGCCTTTATTCGTAGCAATTGCCATACTAATGCCCATTACAAATAAAAATAGGCTTACAATAATGGTACGGAAATTTAACCAGAATGGGTCAGAGTTGAATTGAAATGAAGCAAATCCAAAATAGGTTAAATCAAAGCAAAAATGGTAAATAAACATTAAAAAAATTGCCCAACCCCGAGCAATGTCTATTATTTGAAAGTGCTGTGTTCTACTCATGGTTTCGTAAAATTATTTAGTGTAAACAATTTACTATTATCTTATTAATTGATACTTTATTCAAAGTATAGCTGCATATAATATTCATAAAAACGGGATTATTTTGAACGATATTCGCTTAGGGTTGTTAAATAAATGGCTCGCCCAAAATCCAGAACTCAATGAATTTGAGCTAACACCTGCATCAGCAGATGCCAGTTTTCGTCGTTATTTCAGGGTATCTGTTAATTTTAAAGGTAAAGACAAAAATCTCATTGTAATGGATGCTCCGCCTGAAAAAGAGAACAGTGTTGCATTTGTCGCAATAGCACAAATTTTATTTAATGCGGGTATAAATGTTCCTGAGGTTATAAAAAGGGACTTTGATTCGGGTTTTTTCCTGATCGGTGATTTAGGTGAACAGCAATATTTGTCTGCCCTGAATGAAGATACTTTTGAAAAATTGTATCGGTCAGCGATAGAAATAGTAATTAAGATGCAACAAATACCTGCTGATCAATTAAAGACTATTCCAGATTACGATAACAAATTGTTACTGATTGAGATGGAATTATTTCGAGATTGGTATCTAGATCGCCACCTGGGAAAAAAATTAAATTCAGCAGAATTAAGTTTATTGTCGGATACGTTTATAATTTTATCAGACTCTGCGTTAGCCCAGAATCCAGTTTTTGTTCATCGTGATTACCACAGTCGAAATTTAATGGTAAACAATAGTGATCCGGATAAGCCCGGTATACTCGATTTTCAAGATGCAGTAATCGGACCGTTCACCTATGATTTAGTTTCATTATTGCGTGATTGTTATATCTCCTGGCCGGAACAAAAAGTAGAAGCACTGGCTTTAACTTATAAAGACTTAGCAGAACAATTAAAAATTATCCCCCAAATGGATAATACGCAATTTATAAAATATTTTGATTTAATGGGAATTCAACGCCATTTAAAAGCTATTGGTATTTTTTCACGATTAAATTATCGTGATAACAAATCATCTTATCTGGATGATATCCCAAGAACCCTAAACTATGTTAAAACGGTTTCTTCAAAATACCCTGAACTGAAAAAATTTAATGAATTTTTGATGGCTCTACACTAAACAATGAAAAATTTACCCAAAGTGATGTTATTAGCAGCAGGTCGCGGTGAACGTATGCGACCGTTAACGGATACTATTCCAAAACCATTAATTGAAATAACAGATAACATTACCCTGATTGAATTGCATATTAATCGATTAAAATCACTTGGATTTACTGATATTGTCATTAATGTTGCCTGGCTCGGTGAAAAAATTATGAATTTTTTAGGTGACGGCAGTCGTTATGGCGTCACTATTCAGTATTCTGATGAAACCGACAATGCACTCGAAACTGCCGGTGGAATAATAAATGCACTTGAGGTATTAGGCCCAGATGCTTTTATCGTAATAAATTCTGACATTTATACCGATTATGATTTTAGTCATTTACAATTGAAGGACGATAAACTAGCGCAATTGGTATTAGTGCCTAATCCCGAGTTTAATCCTGAGGGTGATTTTTTTATGAAAGAAAAAAAGTTGAATGCGACAGAAGGTGAAAAATTTACCTTCAGTGGAATAGCACTGTACCATCCTGATTTTTTTAAAGGTTTACCGCAAAGTAAACTCGCACTTGGACCATTACTTCGAAAAGGTATTACTAATTCACAAATTAATGCTGAGGTATATTATGGACAGTGGTTTGACATTGGTACACCTGAGCGTTTGAGTGAAATTCAAAATTATTTATTATATTCTTAGTTATATGACAGTCCTGGATTCCTTCTTTGTTAACAATGCAGTTGTAGATTAAATTCGAGCAGCGAAGGTGGTAGCGCATTTTAAGACACACTTTAGAACGATTTCATCGTTCATTAAGTACTTCCTCGCTTCGCTCAGGTCGCGCAAAAGATTGCCATCCATGGCTCGCTCGGGTGCCGCGTCCTCGGCAACTGCTCCTGCGTTGCTCTATCTCCTGCTTCCCTGCAGTCGTGCAGCACACGGTCTTTATTTGGCTCCAGCCCTTCCATAACCTCTCATTAGTTCTCGTAAATAATTTGAAAACAAAATCAGGTTTCTTAATCAAGGATCAGTCTAATAAACTTGATTATTTTCCTTAAACAGTTACACATAGTATATGGGAGATGAAATTGACACTAGTGAATTCAGCGAGCAGGACTTTGCAGATTTTCGTGTAAAATTAATTAATGAGACTCACTATTTGTCTACACTATTTGATAGCTCGGCTTTTGATCGTGGCAGGAAGTCCGGTCTCGAAATAGAAACGTGTTTGGTTGATGATGAATTTAATCCACTGTGCATAAACGACAGCTTTCTAAAAAAACTAAATGATCCTCTGGCATCTGAAGAGCTTGCCAAATTTAATGTTGAAATAAATAGTAACCCTCGGGAATTATCAGGACATTTTTTAAGTTCCACCCATGCAGAATTAAACAGCATGTGGCAACGATTCAATGATGTAGCACATGATCTTGATGCAAAAGTATTGATGATTGGCATCCTGCCGACGCTGAATAACGACAGTTTAAGTTTAGCCAATTTATCGACTTTGGAACGCTATCGGGCATTAAATCGAGAATCCATTCGTTTGCGTAAGGGCAAGCCATTAAAACTCGATATTAATGGTGTTGAACATCTGCGTGTAACGCATCGTGATGTTATGTTGGAGGCTGCAGCAACGTCATTGCAGATTCATATAATGCTTGAGCCAGAAAAAGCGCATTTATATTATAATGCATCATTAATATTATCTTCTGCTATGGTAGCGCTAACAGCGAATTCGCCATTTCTGTTTGGTAAAAATCTTTGGGCTGAAACTCGGATCCCCGTATTTGAACAAGCAGTGTCACTGGGTGGTTTTGACGGCGCAACGTTTGGTCCGATTCGCCGGGTAAGTTTTGGTTCACGGTATGTGCAGAATAGTTTGATGGAATTGTTTGCGTCAAATTTAGATCACTATCCGGTATTATTACCAGTTAACTATAAATCTGAAATTGAGGAGTTAAAACATCTGCGTTTGCATAATGGTACAATTTGGCGATGGAATCGGCCTTTAATCGGTTTTGATGACGACAACAAAGCCCATTTACGTTTAGAACACCGTGTTATCGCAGCAGGGACAAGTGTAATAGATACAATAGCCAATATGGCATTTTATTATGGTGTGTTAATAGAAATGGTAGAATCGAATGTAATTGATTTGGAGTTAATCGAGTTTGGAAGTGCCCGAGATAATTTTTATAAAGCAGCGCAGTTCGGTTTGGATGCATCCGTGATCAGTATGGATGGAAAGCAGGAAAATATTAAATCAGTTTTACAAGAAACATTGTTACCGATGGCAAAATCCGGTCTGGAAAAATGCAATGTTGCATCGTCTGATATAGCAGAATACTTAGGTATTATAGAACAACGTTTACAGCACTCAACAAACGGTAGTCTCTGGCAACGAACATATCAGGATAAACATCAATGTGATATGCATAAATTAACAAAAGCGTATTACGAACGACAACAATCAGGTGATCCAGTTCATATATGGACGGTTTAAGGTTTAATAATGTTAACGATACTCGATAAATTACCCGATGGAATTTTAGATTATGAGGCTGATCAACTCCATCAGATCTTGAGTGGACCAACATTAATACACATCGAAGGTGTTTTAAAACAGCCGGTATTTATTTCGGTGTTATTACACGGAAATGAACATTCAGGTTGGCAGGCAATACAGCAGTTATTTCGAAATATTTCAAGCGCGTTGCCGAGGTCAATTAGTATTTTTATTGGTAATGTTAGTGCTGCGAAGCATTCATTACGACATTTGCCCGATCAGTTAGATTACAATCGGATATGGGATGGACGTGGGGATTCTGCTGAACATACCATGGTGCGGCAAGTCCTTGAAGAGATGCAGGCTCGTTCGGTGTTTGCGGTAATTGATGTTCATAATAATACCGGCTTTAATCCGCACTATGCTTGTATTAATAGTTTGGATGATCATTTTAAGTTTTTGGCGCGACAATTTGGACCATTAATCGTTTATTTCCAGCAACCTGATTCTGTTCTCTCAATTGCTTTCGCTAAATTGTGTCCTACGGTAACAGTAGAGTGTGGACTATCTGGAGATATTAATGGTATTCAGCGTGTTGTTGGCTTTATTGAAAATACGATTTTAATGAAATTTTTTCCGGAAAATGTCACCGATGTTGATTTAATCTCAATATACCAAACGGTCGCTATTATTAAAATTCCACCCGAGGTTAGTATTGGTTTTGGGGATAGCGATGCAGATGTTCAGTTTGATGCCGATTTAGAACAGTTCAATTTTCGGGAAATTCATGAAAATAGCATAATCGCTAAAATTGCTTCTAATAGTGTTGGGCGGATTATTGCAATTAATGATGACGAAGTTGATGTTACTGATAAATATTTTTATCATCAGGAACAATACATAAAAACACGAACATCATTAATTCCGGCAATGTTAACTCAGAATATTGATATCGTTAAAAATGATTGCCTATGTTACTTGATGACTCAAATTGAATAACTTGGTACGTGATTAGCATTAAAATAATACATCTTATTAAGTGATTTACTGGATTATTGTGTAATTAAATCATACACTTTAGTAATGTCACATTATAGATTTAACTTAAATAAGTTTAAGATATGCCTAAATTACGCTTTATAATTCTATCGGTTCTATTCTTTTCAAATTTAAACCTAAATGCACAGAACTCTCCTGAAATCCACAAGCTAATCGAACAAGAGAAGTATTCTCAAGCAATGGCGAAAATTGATCAAAAATTGATCAATAATGCAAATGATAAGGAGCTCTTGTATTTTAAAGCACAAGTAGAATTAAAATTAAAAAACGTTAATGAAGCAATAAAGACCTATCAGTTAATTGTTAAGTTATATCCTTCATTCCCTGAAGCGTATAATAATTTAGCTGAAATTTTTGCAAGGCAAGGTAAGTTGGAGCTCGCCAAAGAAATCCTGGAGAAAGGAATGGCTACAAACTCAAGTTATGCGTTATTGCATAATAATATTAATAGTATATACCTTGAGATGGCTAGAGAATCGTATGTTAAAGCATTGCAACTTGGCGTTAAAAAACACGTGGTAGCGTTACGCCTTGCTAGTTTGGATTATCAAAATAATACTCCATTAGTTATCAATAAGACTGAGGTAAAACAGAAAACACTTGGGCCAAAGAAGACGATTAGAAGAGTTACGTCAAAAGATGTTGTTGTAAAAGCATGGAGTGAGCCGGTTATCAGTGTTAAGGATGAAGTTATTACCGCATTGCAAGGTTGGGCTGCGGCATGGTCTGCACAGGACGTCGATTTATA
>CAYOHQ010000203.1:0-6516 GCA_964403805.1 uncultured Thioalkalispiraceae bacterium
GTTTCAATTTATTCACAACTTTTTTAAGGTATAAATGACAATAGATATAAAATGTAAAACTAAATTTAATTGAGGACAATTATATGGAAGCAACGAATTTATTTAAAAGTTTTGATTTCGATAACATGGTTACCATGTATTATATTTTAATGGCAATTGTGCATCTAGCTTTTGCAGCTGCTGTCGCAAAAGATGCCGGGCGGCTATTGAATTCCCGAGGTGCGACTATCTTAGTTGGTCCGGTGATGTGGTCATTTGCAACAATAATTGGAGGTGTTTGGGTTGCCGCTGTTTTCTGGTTGCTACATCACTTGCCACTATTGCAACAATCAAATTATCGCTCGAAGGATGGACAGTAATTTTAAACAATAATTTATTTCACTGTTATATTATGAATGTCTTTTATTTTTCTAACCCAGGGCGACCACTTACGCAAATTTTCAGGGATATCTTTAAACGCTATTTTAGCTTCAGAAACGGTGGCGTATGAACCAAACACCAGTGCATACCATCGAACACCTTGACGTAAACTGGAATAATAACCCGCTTTATTTTGCAAGTTATTTTCAAGATAATATTTTTCAATTAAATTTTTATTTTTACTACTCGCTAGTTGCAGTGTATATCGTGAAGGCTCGAGTTCAGTAACCCAATGTTGTGGTGTGACTACTGTTCTAATTTCAATTAATCCTGATGGTTTAATGCCTTTAGTTTTTAGGCGATTATAGGCTTGCACCAACCCGGACTGTGCAGCAACACGAAACCATCTGTTAGCTTCATAGTTATTTGGTTTCGTTCCAAGCCCCTCTGAATAAAAAACACCTAAATTATATTGTGCAACTGAATCACCCTGTTGCGCTAATTGTGTCCATAGATTTAATGCAAGAGTGTAGTTACCTTGTTCGGTTGCATTAATTGCGGTATTTTTTTCGAGAGAAAAAGCATTAGTTGCTATAAACTGCATTAGAATAAAGACAAACAAATACATGCCTTTCTTTTTTTGACCATTCAAGCTACATTGACAGTAAAGCAAAATATTAACCCTTTACGCATAAATTATGCTAGATAAATATATAGCGCATATTATGCATTAGAACAATCGAACAGCTCCTTCGCTCGATAACGTCCGGCTATAATGCTTGCCAACCAATCATAGAACAATAAATTTGCTTGTTGCTTTTCATCCGGTTGACACATTTGTTTATTTGGAAATGTATATTCTGGAAGTAATCTGGCTAAATCCTGATAAGAAATAACTTCTACTAAATTCGCGTCATAATAAACCCGACACATAAATTTAATGTCGGCTAAAAGTCGTTGTTGATGATTAGTGTTTAAGTTGTTTAATTCGATCTGAATTATATTTGTAAATTTACAGCGTTCTAAAATTTGAATTTTTAGTTCAGATTCATCGTTGATATAATAGACTTCGTCACGTTGATCATTTTTTAAAAAAGGAAATAACTCTAACAATGTAACATAGTTATGCTCATAGACCCACATAGGGTTTAAAGATCGTAGTTCAGCAATTGTATGACTCATTTATATCTCATGACAGTTTATACATTCTAATAGAGTTATCGGCTTTATCCCGCGTATCTTAAGTTTATTCAATACTGCTATTTAAACATTTTTTGAGATATTGTCCCAACATAAATTAAATTGGCACAAAATTATCTTTTTAAGGGAGTGGTAGCAGTGATTTAACACTGTCTGTAGTTTGGGAATTAACAGCAGGATTATGCGTTAAATTACTAATAATTTAACTAGCAAAACTCCTGCTGTTTTAATCAGGGTCTTTTATCGATCATTTATTAAAAATAGGTTCTAAACGCTCTAAGTCGTTGATTACGCGCCATTCACCACCACCCTCTTCTACCTTAATACGCCAGCTTTCCATCCTATCCAGATACTCTCTTGGGTCGATATTATCAGAGCGTAATTTGGTTACATTAACAGCGATTACAATATAGCCATTTAAACTCAACGGAATATCCCGCTTATAACCTTTTTGTAATTCTTCTTTTAAGTCAGAAAATATAAGAATGGTTTTCGTGCCCGGTTTCGCTTCGTTTAGATATTCAATACCTTGTAACATACCTCCGGTAATGTCTGTATAGGCACTTGGTTTAACCCCTTTAATAAACTTGTCAATCACTTGACGAAAAACCCGCTTTTGTTGATTTGCCATACTGGGGCGATCATCAAAAGTTTGTTTGTGAATGATATCTTTTTCATTAAAACTACCGGTATCAATTCGTGCAACTGCAAAAGTATCACCGGGTTTTAGTTGTGCCAGTGTAAAATTAATTATTCTTTGTGCCTGTTTTAACTCTTTAGTGTAAGTCCCCGAGGTATCCAATAACATATAAACGCCCTGATCAAGTGATACTTTTTTACTGTCACAGGCATTTACAAGCAGCATCACCAGTAATAAACTAAATACTGTCATTATTTTATTTTTCATTTCCTTCCCCTATATTTTTTTATATTGATGCTGTTTCTGATTCACTACGGTCACGAATTAATTTCTCAATCCATAATGGAATAAAAATAATAAGATCGTAACCATGAATTAAACTATTCCCAAAGTAGCGCGAAACCGTTCCTATAAAACGTAACAGCATTGCTAGAGCTCGTAAAATTGCAACACTCAAGACACCTAATACTGTGCGTAGTGAATGAACAAACGATTCAAATGGAATCGCAACGAGTACCAGTGCAAATGGTAAAATAAAACCGAGTCCCATTTGAGCTGCTGTAGTAATCCAGCGTAAAGAGTTATCAACCACTAATTCACCCTGGTTGGCAATGAGTGATGCAGTAACAGCAGAATTTTGCTCAGATAATATTTCACGCATATAAGCCAACCCGGCTTCAACAGATGCTAACGCCAATAAGAAACCAAAGGTTACCCAAATCATTTTAACTCGGAGTTTATCGTTTAATGCGCCAATAACAGGAAACAAGCGCGTTATTCGCATGGACTCCATCATGAATATACCGAGTGAGATTTCAACCAGAATAATAACCAAAGCAGCTACTTCTGACATCGGGAATCCTAAAATCTGACTTTTCGCTCCCACCATTTCAGACATCGGTAATGCGATTAAATTAAAATTAATCATTGCACCACCAACAGCGATAGTTAAAACAAACGCCGAAATGAAAAACTGTGTTAGCGATGAAGATGATTCCATACGCACAGCACGATCCGATTGTTTAATAATGTGTTCATAATCATCCATGCGCCGATCAATCACTTGTGAACGTTCGAGTAAACTATTGACGTTTTTATCAACCTTGGTTAATACTGACAATAATTTTCGCCAATGAGGCATCATTTTATTGAGTAAACCATGGCGTTTATGACTCGAACGGCGATATTCTTCAAGTGCATGAGTGCTGGCTTTTTTTAATGAATGATGAATGTCTTCTAAAATATTACCGACAGTAGGGTCACCTTTGGAAACCGGTATTTTCGCAACCGCTTCCACTGCTTTTACCCACCCCGGTGGTTCTGGGGGCACTTCGGTACTTTGTGAATAGTCTTCGTCTATTTTGGTTATATCTTCAGATAAGCGTCGATGTAACGATGGATACTCTGCTAAATCTTTTCGAACGGTGGCATCAATTCGATCAAATTCTCGTTCAATAATACGTTCTGAATTTTCACGACCAGCTGCGAGTAATACTTCTTTATTACGTGCTACTAATTTTGCTTCAGCAATTAATACGGAATGTGAAGCCAAACGCATTGAATAATGCACAACCCGACTAAAAGCCAAAATTGCTCGATGCGCTGGCACTCGTGCCAGGTAAAGTGCAATCGGGATAACCACAACCCAAAACAATATGCTTAAACCGACACTCGGAAACAATATAAAAATATCTGAAAACTGCATGTTTTTCTCCTTATTATAACAAGCCTTAAATCACTGGCTTGCTAACCCTAAACTTTAGCCAAGATCACTATAATTACTAGCAATTCCATCACAAGAATTGTGAATATATTACTTGCATATTTGGGATTGTCCACTTTATGTACCGAGTGGGACATCAAGTAACTCGCTCAGTCGTGCCCGTAAACGCAAGTGAGATTGGCTTAGTAACTGACTAACTCGAGATTCGCTTACGCCCAGAATAGTACCAACCTCGCGTAAATTTAATTCCACGTCGTAATACAAGCTGATAATAAGTCGTTCCCGTTCTGGTAATGTGGTTATAGCATCGGCTAACACGCTTTGTAATTCTTCATTTTGCAAACCTTCCATCGGGCCACGACTTTTTGTGTCCTCGGTCATGTTTGAGAATTCATCAGAAAGACCAAACTCATCAAAGTTTAGTACACGACAAGTGTTAGCATCTTGTAATATCTGATGATATTCCTGAATTGTGATGTCCATCATCTTTGCTATTTCATGATCACGTGCATCGCGACCTGTTGAAGACTCTATCACTTGCATGGCTTTCGCCAAATCTCGCGCTTTTTTATGAACGGATTTTGGAGCCCAATCATTGCGCCGTAATTCATCCAACATTGAACCCCGAACACGAATTGTGGCATAAGTTTCAAAACTGGCACCTTGAGTAACATCGTAATTTCGAGCCGAATCCAGCAAGCCCATCATGCCAGCTTGAATCAAATCATCAACCACAACACTGGGAGGCAATCGAGCGGATAGATGATACGCTATTCGCTTTACCAATGGTGCATGCTTTTCAACCAGTGCATTATTAATTACCAGCTGAGAATTAGCATATTTTTGTTTTTGTGGTTTCAAATAATAATTCCTGCAAACTCAATGAATTACAGGGATTAATAGTCGATATATACTCTATGTAATCTTGCATATAAGCCTTTCCCCTGTGGTCACTATGTCGGCAAAAATACCCAAATTCTTTAGTCAAACAGTAAATAGCACTGCATCACAGATTAATCGTCTAAATAAGGAAGAACCAAGAAAATACAGGATGTTATAAACGGTAATTAATTCAATTAACAGATGAGACAAAAAAATGACGTAATATAAATTTTATTTATATTTTTTAATGATATTTTTTGCAATTTCACTCAGTGGTAAAACTTCTTCAGCAGCACCAATTTTATAGGCTTCACCCGGCATGCCCCACACAACACTGGTTTTTTCATCCTGCACCATTGTTGGCGCACCAGCTTCGAGCATTTCTTTTAATCCTGCTGCACCATCATCACCCATACCCGTTAAAATTACACCAATTGCATTCGGCCCAACATTTTGCGCTACTGAACGGAACATAACATCAACACTGGGTCGATGACGATTAACTGGAGGTCCATCGCTTAATTTGCAAATATACAAAGCACCACTGCGTTTAATCATTAAATGGGAATTACCGGGGGCTATGTAGACATGGCCAGGTAATATTTGTTGTCCATCACTCGCTTCGCAAACTGTCATTGCTGACACATTATTCATTCGATTTGCAAATGGTCCACTAAATGCTTCAGGAATATGCTGACTAATTATAGTTCCGGGCGCATCAGGCGGTAAATCGATTAACACATCTTTAATGGCTTCAGTGCCACCAGTGGATGCACCAATCGCTAATATTTTATCAGTGGTTTTAAATCGTTTCGCATTATGTGATTTCTCAATAACGGCATCGGCAGATAACTTTGGTGCGACATCCATAAATGGTGATCTGGGTTTTGCCTCGTTGTAACTTTTAACCTTAGTTTTAGCAGCTAATTTCACTTTCGCAATAATTTCACGTGCATAATCTTCGAGGCCTTCCTGAACATCTAATTTTGGTTTAGCAACAAAATCAACGGCGCCAATCTCTAAAGCTTCAAGAGTGATTTCTGCACCCTTTTCAGTTAGCGATGATATCATCACGACAGGTAATGGATGTAAGCGCATTAAATTCTTTAAAAAAGTGACACCATCCATTTTTGGCATTTCAACATCAAGCGTTATTACATCAGGTTTAAGTGATTTAATTTTTTCACGAGCGATTAAAGGATCTTGAGCAACACCTACAATTTCAATAGTGCTATCAGACGATAAAATTTCAGTTAAAATTTGTCTAACCAGGGCTGAATCGTCGACTATTAATACTTTTATTTTGTTCATAATTTACTTCATTCAATTAAAATAACTCAATATCACCCGAAATTGGTTTCTTATTAATTTCTCGTTTATAAGAATCTTCACGTTCTGCAATCGTTTTATTATGCATTGATTTCAACTTTTTCATTTTAACATTACCATTCAAGGTAAAATACAACACTTTCCGGGGATAAACATCGCCTAGATCAGCTTTCAACACACTAAGACCTTCAATGGCAATATAACTTTTAATAAATGTTATATTTTTTTTACCTATATCAATTTTATTCATTTCGGATAAAACTTTTCCACCGCCAAACAGCTTAACTTCTAGATTTTCCCGTCGACCACCAGCTTTTAAAATATCATTAATCATTTGTTCCATGGCATGATTGCCATATCGAGTTGCATCACTATTGCTACC
>CAYOHQ010000204.1:0-6515 GCA_964403805.1 uncultured Thioalkalispiraceae bacterium
CAAAACCTAATGCAGTAGACGTTTCAGGTTCATAAAATAAGGCGGCATCATTAATCCGTAACTTTGCTAGAGCATCTCTAAAATCTTCATAATCACTGCCATCAACCGGGAATAAACCAGCGAACACTTGAGCTTGTACTTTTTTAAATCCGGCAAGTGTTTCGTCAGCCGGGTTAGTTGCCAGTGTTATAGTATCGCCAACTGGAGCACCATCGATTTCTTTAATTCCAGCGATAATATAACCAACATCGCCAGCGGATAACTCATCCAGGTCGTGTCTTTTAGGTGTAAAAACACCAACAAAATCAGTTAGAAATTCGCCACCAGTAGACATGATTCTTATTTTTTGCTTCTTTCGTCAAGTCCCATTCTTGATTCTAACTAATGATACTACACCCAAAAAATTATCGAACCATGAATCAATTATCAGTGCTTGTAATGGTGCATCTGGATCGCCTTCTGGTGCTGGAATTTCTTGTATTATCTGTTCAAGTAAATCATTAATCCCTTCACCTGATTTGGCGCTGACCCGTAACGCATTTCCAGCATCCAGGCCAATAATTTCTTCAATTTCATTACACACTCTTTCAGGTTCGGCAGCGGGTAAATCAATTTTATTTAATACCGGTATTACTTCTAATTCCTGCTCAATCGCGGTATAGCAATTAGCGACACTTTGCGCTTCAACACCTTGTGATGCATCAACTACCAATAATGCGCCTTCACAAGCTGCTAATGAGCGTGATACTTCATATGAAAAGTCAACATGACCGGGAGTATCAATAAAATTCAATTGATAGGTATTTCCATCTTTCGACTGAAATCCAAGCGAAACACTTTGCGCTTTAATTGTGATGCCGCGTTCCCGCTCGATATCCATAGAATCAAGAACTTGTTCATTCATTTCGCGTTCAGTTAATCCACCACAAACCTGAATAAATCTGTCTGCAATAGTCGACTTACCGTGATCGATATGGGCAATAATTGAAAAATTTCGTATTAGGGATTGATCACCCACAGTAACACCATTTATTACAAGATTTGTTATCTTGGATTTCACAAAAAAAGGCGCAATACGCGCCTTAAAATCAAAAACTACATAATATTCAATAGTTTAACTAAGCAACGTAACGTTGTTGCTGTAACTAACATTGCACCCTATTCTACGCTAAATACTGGATTAACTGAAATACTCATTCCACTGATTTACATCAAAAAAATAATGACAAATCTCATTTCCGGACTCATGCAATACCGGTACAAACTGGCCATAGCGTTTTTCCAATTCATCATTATTTGTTATATCAATCACATCCAAGCTATAAGGTACTAAGTGAGTATCTAGGTACTCATTTAATACAATCAACATATCGTTACAAAGATGGCATGAGTGTCTGACATAAACCGTGAATTCATGTTTTTCTTGGCTCATGCCAGACTAATTTATCATAATTTCTTAAATTATTTGGGCAATGTAAATGCTAAAAATGTTGGTGACATCCCACGCTGAATTAATACCGGTAAGGATTTGTTAGCCGGTAAAGATTTTAATAGTTTAGTAAATTGTGAAACACCCGTTATATTTTGATTATTCATCATCAAGATGACATCACCTTTACGAATCCCAGCATTAAATGCAGAACTTTTCTTTTGAATAACTTTCACGAGAATTCCTCGCTCATCAACATCAAGTTGTTTTCGTTGTTCATTTGTCAGCTCTGCAACTGCAATTCCCATTCGATTCATTTTCGTTGATGAATGCGAGTATGCTTTTTTAACATTATTTTTATCTGATGGTAAGACGCCTATCGTCACTTCAATTATTTTTTGTTTACCTTCACGTATTATTTTAACATCAACTTCTTTATCTATCTCCGTTCTTCCAACAACAACGGGTAAGTCAGAGGAATATATAATTTCATTATCATTAAAGTTAATTACAACATCACCAATTTTAAATCCGGCTTTTTCTGCAGGACTGTCTGGCAATACTTTTAACACAATTGCGCCTTGTGGTTTATCCATATTAAACGACTCGGCCAATTTTCGATTGACGTCTTGAATCAATATTCCTAAGTAACCACGTTCAACTTCGCCATTTTCTTTTAGCTGTTTAACAACATTCATCACTATATCCATTGGAATAGCAAATGATAATCCCATAAAACCACCTGTTCGGCTGTATATCTGTGAATTTACACCAACAACCTCTCCTTCAAGATTAAATAATGGACCACCTGAATTACCTGGGTTTATTGCAACATCTGTTTGAATAAAAGGTACATAAGTTTCATTTGGAAGTTTGCGCCCTATAGCACTAACAACACCAGCTGAAACTGAATGATCAAATCCGAAAGGAGAACCAATTGCCATTACCCATTCACCCACTTTTAATGAGCTGGACGATCCAATTTTAACGACAGGTAAATTTTTGGCTTCAATTTTTAAAAGTGCAATATCACTTTTTTTATCAGTACCAATCACTTCTGCATTGAGTTCGCGGCGATCACTAAGTCTGACAGTTATTTCATCAGCGTTTTTAACAACGTGATAATTTGTTAATAAAAACCCATCTTCATCAATAATAAAACCTGAACCTAGTGATTGTGAATTATGCTCAGGTATATCTAAACCACCTCGATCGCCAAAAAATTTTTCAAATAAATCACCCCACTGATCATTACCATGAGGTGATCGCGGCATACTTTTATTATTAAAAGGCGACCTCAAATTTTTTACATGTTGCTTGGTACTTATATTAACGACTGCAGCAGAATTATTTTTGACAAGTTCTGTAAAATCAGGCAATTGTGCAAAAGCAAAATGGCTAGTCAGTAAATATGCGAATAAGGTGATACTAAAATTACGAATAAAATTTAATTTATTAAGAATCATTTATTTTTCCCTGAAATGGAGATTATCTGTTTAGATATTATATTTTCCTGATTAACTCAGGATTAAAACGTACTAAATTCAATTTATTTTTTAGTAAATATTTCATAAAAACAAAACTAAAAATAAAACCTGTGCCTGACATAACAATAACAAAAATATCTGAATTTATTAAAGCTGCTTTGGTTGCTATATAATCACCTAAAACGGCAAAACTCAAGATAAAAAACAACGGTAAAATATACATTAAAAATGAACCGAATAAAAATGCCTTTTCATTGATACCAACAACGATAGAATCACCTACCTTCGCTTGTATGGTGTTTTTAATTGTATATTGAATAGTTTGTGGTTTTAGATAGTTTGATATAATACCCGTGCCACATGCTTTATTAACACTACATGAACCACAACTTGTTGTTTTTTGAATTTCAAAGGTAATATCCCCTGCATCAGCTGATATAACTATTGCGCTTTCTTCAATCATTGTTTGACTTTAATCGTGTAGCGTCACAAATCATTTTTACAGCCTTCATGGGGACTTCACCCACAGCCGTAATGTGAAATTCGCTTAAATGACGACCATAGGCATTTACAGCTCCCATTGAGGTGCCGCCGAGTAAATCGGTATTTTCGCTTAAATGATTTTCAACATATACTGAAACTGTCGCTAAACCATCTGAAATAACAAAATGCTTTAAAGGTGATTTTCCACGTGGCATTGTATGATTGCGTTTTAAATTAACTTTAAACCCGGGTGGCAAATTAATAAAATCCCACCCATTAAGCGATATAGAATTAGATTTTGAGTTAGAGCTAGAGTCTGATTCGTTTTTTGCCTGATACCAG
Source organism: uncultured Thioalkalispiraceae bacterium (assembly GCA_964403805.1). Lineage (GTDB taxonomy): Bacteria > Pseudomonadota > Gammaproteobacteria > UBA6429 > Thiohalophilaceae > CAYQUC01. The sequence goes on from CAYOHQ010000204.1 coordinate 3,742, forward strand.
GAATATTTTTTGCCTTCGATACCAGGCTTAAATAACTTGTCGTCTAAGTTTTCATGATATTTTAAATTAGTAAACAAGAATTGCTCAATCATTTCGTTATTTTCTGCAATTAAGAGTGACTTCAGTAATAAACCAGTTTTTACATCTATCCACAACAGGTACCCAAATCGATAGTCATCTTTCGGAGTAACTGCAATTTTTTGAGCTTGATGGCCAGCTATATTATTCTGTTGCTTTAAACTAAAACTATAATAAGTTAATTCACTAACCTTGGTAGGAAACTTGGGTGGAAATGTTGACAATGGCCGACTTTTTTCGACAACAACCGATTTTTTATCCGGTAGCACGCAAGTAACAAGATTGTTACTACGAATAACTTCCCTGCCACTTCCATCCATCGAAATTAATCGTTCAAGTTCACCAAATTTATCAGCCCGATGAAATATTTTCATCACAGATAAATCTGATTTTTTACCATATACGAAAGTACCGCTAAAATTTTGCATATGTCCTGCATGCGCCATTTTCTCTAACCAGTTTTGAATGACATCTGGATTAGTCGAGTCAGCATGAGCTAATAATATCCAAAAGTAGACAACTACACTTAAAAGAAATTTATTTTGCATCTATGGCCCGTACTATTTTAACTGTCGGATTAAAGTTCACTACTCTAGTATACGGTATTGCACCCTGCATGCCGGATGACGCTGCGTATTCATTATGGTTGACAAGATAACCATTTAATTTTGCAGCAACTGCTTTGTTTAATTCAATATTTCGAGTAGAAGCTGTTTGGATAATTTTATTTTGTGTAACAACAGGACTAACTGCAAGCACATTAGACTCTTTATTAGTTAATTCTGGATTTTGTTGCACTACTAAAATCGCCACCGCTGTCACTGTAGCGGCAATCGCCATACTGCCCAGTTGTTTAAAAATAGTATTATTTTTAGCCTGTTTTTGTTTGATCTGAGCAGGTGCAATTACTGTCGGCTCATTTAAAATTGCATTATGAATTTTAAGTGAAATATCGTGTTTATCAATTTTGGAAACCTGATTTCGCATCACATCTCGAATCAAATGATAACGTTTCCAGCGAGAACGCACATCATTGTCCTTCATGTTCTCTAGAATTAAGTTAATATTAGATTCTTCACCATCCATCAACGCGGATAATTGCTCATCTATATTATTCATAATATTCTCTCTATTTAAAGTTATTCATCATTTAATAATGGATCTAACAGTTTATCTATTGCTTCACGAGCTCTAAATATTCTTGATCGTACTGTACCAATTGGACATGACATGGCTTCTGATATTTCATCGTAACTCATGCCTTCGAGCTCACGGAGTGTAATTGCCGTTTTTAAATCTTCTGGTAAATCGTCAATTGCCTTTAATACCACTCCTGCAATTTCATCTTTCAATGCAATCCTTTCAGGTGATGCATATTCTCTAAGAGAACCAGCATTGTCGTATTGCTCGGCTTCGGTTGCATCGATATCAGAACCTGGAGGCCTTCTCTTCTGTGCAACCAGATAATTCTTTGCTGTATTAATCGCTATACGGTATAGCCAGGTATAAAAGGCGCTATCACCCCTGAAACCTGGTATTGCCCGGTATGCTTTTATGAAAGCTTCCTGGGTCAAATCGAGAACTTCGGCATGATCCCGCACATAACGCGATATTAAGTTAATGATTTTTTGCTGATATTTTAATACCAGAACATCAAAAGCTTTTTTATCACCTTTCTGTACACGTTCAATTAATACTTGATCAACGTTCTGTTCACCCATCCGGGCCGCCCTAAATTTCAATTTGGTTAAATTAAACGATGCCGGATGTTATATAAGTACGACAATCGTTCTGTTCTGTAGTTCGTTTTTCGACATAATAAATTTGCGTAAAATCAGACTATTGTATAAATTAATTACATTATATTACTATGACATTGAGTTAGACATAGAATCTTACACTATGGCATATTAAATGAAAATAACGATAAACCGCCTTTTAAAATTACATATACTGCATATACAAAGCGAAATAAAATTTAAGCAATGACTACATTAAAAAGTGATGTTCTAATAATTGGTGCGGGTGCTGCAGGCTTGTCCGCAGCCCTTAGATTAGCCGAGAAAAAACATATCTCCTTGATTTCTAAGGTAAATTTATTAGAAAGTAATACCTTATATGCACAAGGTGGAATTGCAGCGGTACTTGATAAAAATGATTCTATCGAGTCGCATCAGTCCGACACAATTAAGGCTGGAGCAGGTTTGTGTGATGAAAAAGTTGTTAAATTCGTGGTCGAAAAAAGTAATGAAAACATTCAATGGCTTATAGATCAAGGAGTTGCATTTACCCGGGATGACAATAACAAGCACAGTTACCCGTATCATCTCACTAAAGAAGGTGGCCACAGCTTTAGAAGAGTCATTCACGCGGCCGATAAGACCGGATACGCGATGCAAACTCGTCTTTTAGAAAATGTATTGGCTCATCCTAATATCACGGTATACGAACACCATAATGTTGTTGACCTAATAACCACTAATATAACAGGTGATTCAACCAATAACTGTATCGGAGCCTACATTTTAAATCGAAAAACCGAACAGGTTGAGGTTTTCATAGCCGAGACTGTCATTCTAGCAACCGGGGGTGTCAGTAAAGTTTATTTGTATACCAGTAATCCCGATACTGCATCGGGTGATGGTATTGCACTTGCTTGGCGATCAGGCTGTCGAGTTTCCAACCCGGCACTTCCA
>CAYOHQ010000205.1:0-6505 GCA_964403805.1 uncultured Thioalkalispiraceae bacterium
ATTATTCTAGTCGCTATTAGTTTGAATCTGGTTGACGTTGTTATTATGACGAATTATGACTTGATAGCAAAGTATTAATTATTGATTTTTTAATAATGAACAGCTTAACGACTCTGGGAATAAAATGCTATTTTGATTGTTTTTTTCTCATGTCGACGCTATGAATATAACGTTGAATTTTTGCATTATCGGGAGTTTGTAAATCGATAAATTTATAACCGAGTCGTAATACGTCTTTATTATTGACTTTAATTATGCGCTTATTTCGTAACTCCAGATCAAAATTAATTGCACCCATTTCACCAAGATCAATTTCACAGTGGCGGTATAACTCAAATAACTCAAATGATCTGGATAGATCGGTTTCATTAATGCCAATTCCTCCTGAACTTATATCAGCAAGATTGAGTAAAATTTTATTTTGACCAGCTATTGCTAATACACGACAAGATAATTTATCCCCTAAGGGGATATCCATTCGGTAATAATCCCTGCGTTGGAGGTATAAAATATTTTGTGGTAACTCACATTGAAATGCATCTTCGTTATTATATTTGGTGGATGTTATTTTTTTTATTGAAAATTCAACCTGTACATTTTTACATTTAGTTTTGCAGGTGATACGTTCACTATCTAAAATCAATTTATTTCTGCTTAGATCAGAACTGATATCCAGAAAAAAAATCCTTTTTTTTGTGTCAACCGAAATGACCGAAGTTAAAATAAATTCTTGCATCGAACCGTCGTAATATGCAGTGATTACGTCAGGCTTAATCGATAATGATTTTAATATTGAACACATCTCAAACGGGTTTTCAACATGGTATTGACCATAGTCGTCAACAGTATCGATAGGTGGTATATTATTTATATCTTGATTGGTATTGTCCATTGTTTATTGTTGGCTAAATTTCATAAATTGTGTAAATCGCTTCCAGTTGCTGGCATCGGAATTATCTTGTTCAACGATTAAATCAACAGGTGCAATTGTCGATAAAATCCAACCAGGAATCGGACGGTTACCACTCGAGCCGCAACTTGTGCCTAAGTTTTTAGGATGGTAAATTTTAATAAATTCTGGTGATTCAGGTTCATCAACATAAATAATGCCGCAATAATCGTATTTATGCAGTTGTTTGATTTGTTGATCAACATTATTTATGTAAGAAATTAATTCATCATGACTTGCAACTTGACTTGGTGCAGCTTGGTTTGTTGAGTATAAGAACCAGTGTTTATTTTTTTGTGATTTCAATAATTGCCACAATTGTTCCACCTGTGGCCAACGTAACATGTTTGTAAAACAGCCATGATAGTGTGCCATAAATTCTGATGAATCGGATTTTAATAAGGCTTTATTCATTTCAATAATTGCTCTCGGATTGACATTTGTTATTATTTTGTCCGTAGGTGCTTATCGGTTAAATCCATCTGGGCTTTAATTATCATAGTATAGCTTATAAAAAAAACTACATGTAAAACAAGTAATTATGTTTAATTGGTATGTTTTTTAAGTTCCAGTGATGGCTTGCCCAGATATGTAACTCCTGGATAGTTGCCTTTTGTAGTTCGGCAGGAGGACGCTGTCCTAGATAGCAAAGCGCATTCCATATTTGATAGGCTGCTTTTGAGTCATCAACTGCCGCGGCACCTGTTTGTTTGCTTAATTTTGATCCATCTTGATTGCATATTACAGGTATATGACCGTATCGTGGAATGGGGTAGTCCAATAATTTCATTATAAAAATTTGTCGTGGACTAGAATCAATCAAATCAACTCCGCGAACAACTTCGGTTATGTTTTGTAAAACATCATCAATCGCGACAGCCAGTTGATATGTGACACTACCATCCATTCTTTGAATCACAAAATCGCCTTGTTGTTGTAAATTTTCTGATAGCTTCCCCTGGATAGTGTCAGTAAAATTAATTGTATGATTATCTACCTGTAATCGTAATGAATGGGCTTGTCGCTGTGGTATGGTTTTATTTCTGCAAGTACCCGGATAGGCTGTGTCATCTGTATATCCATACTTTGCAATATTTTGCTTTACGGTTTTACGGCTACATTGACATCGATACAGTTTTTTTAATTTGTTCAGTTTTGTAATTGCAGTATCGTAATAATCCTGTCGCTCACTTTGGTACGTTATCTGATCGTCCCAGAGTAGCTGATGAGCTTCGAGGGTTTTTAGTATTAAACTACTTGCACCTTGCTGTTGTCGTTCTTTATCAATATCTTCTATTCGAACCAACCATTTGCCATTATTACTTTTAGCTTGAAAGTAACTTGCAATAGCCGTTACTAGCGAACCAAAGTGGAGTGGCCCGGTAGGTGATGGAGCAAATCGTCCAATGTAATTTTTATTACTCATATATACCGGTTAGCTTTAAAATCACAAAATTAAAGAAATATGGTGTTTAGTCGAATAATATATTAAATTAAGGATAATATTTAACTAGTTTAAATACCATTAACCCATCAAAAATAGTGTAATTACTTTGGATATAAAGCCTAAGGATACAGAAGAAACCTTCGTCATTCGAAGCGTGCGTAATGATGGTTCAAAATTTCGACCTGGAGACTGGATCGAAAGAATTTCAGCTACATTAGCAAGTTTTAGTACTTCGCCGTCACTAATGAAGGCACCTACTGGCGCAAAACCGTGTGTGATTGATGGTGAAAAATGTTTAGTTGTTGAGAGCCAGCTGGCAAAATCAAACCCTGCTGCATACGAATTTATAATGAATTTTGCTTATTCAAATGATCTTCGTATACAACAAGATCGCCGTTGTGGCGCTAAAACTGTTACTGTAGAACGTCGCTCATGCGAGGATTAAACTTTTATCTCGCATTATACCATTTGTTTTTCACGAATTTCTTCGAGGGTTTTACAATCAATGCACATGGTTGCTGTGGGTCGAGCTTCTAGTCGTCTAACCCCAATTTCAACGCCGCATTTTTCACAGTAACCAAAATCATCCGACTCAAGATGATTTAAAGATTCATCTATTTTTTTAATGAGTTTACGTTCCCGATCTCGGGCACGTAATTCCATGGTAAATTCTGATTCCTGAGTAGCACGATCATTCGGATCTGGAAAATTGGCTGCTTCATCTTGCATGTGGTGCACAGTACGATCGACTTCTTCCATTAACACGCCTTTCCATTCATTCAGGAGCTCACGAAAATGAATGATTTGATCTTTATTCATGTAATCTTCGTTTTTCGCTATTTTATAAGGCGTAAAGCTATCAAGACCTTCCAGAGCTGATTTCGCAGTAGCCGGTTTTTTGTTTGCAATAGTTCTTGCTTTTTTTACCGGAACTGCTTTTTTTACTGCTGTGGTTTTTTTAGCCGCTACTTTTTTCTTGACAGTAGTTTTTTTGGCAACCGTTTTCTTTTTGACAACAACTTTTTTCTTTGCTGTTTTCTTAGCAACCGTTTTCTTTTTGGCTACAACTTTTTTCTTTGCCGTTTTCTTAGCAGCCGTTTTCTTTTTAGCCACAACCTTTTTCTTGGTCGTGGTCTTTTTAGCGGCTTTCTTTTTAATGGCTGTTTTCTTCTTGGGCATTGGTATACGTCTCCTGCCTGGTACCTTTAGTCTTAGATTTAAATTTAATAATAAACACAACGCGCTTTGATATCAAAATAACCGGCGATATGCAATCATTAATACTTTATTTTGTTATGCATTTTTTATTATATATCATAAGTCATTGAAATGATGCAATAATATATTTAGTTTATTTATTGTAATTTTCCAGTTGCGAATAGCAATAACACGTCACAATGCTAGTTTGATCAGTACTTTCAATTACAGAAATTATCTGTATGCTGTGCTGATGTCCAATATTAGAGTATAGATGGTTATAAATAAAATGGTTGATAATGAATTAAAAGCATTAATTTTTGATGTTGATGGCACAGTGGCAGATACTGAGCGAGATGGCCACAGGGTTGCCTTTAATCTGGCATTTGAAGAAAGAGGGCTGGATTGGGACTGGTCAGTTGAATTGTATGGTAAATTGTTAAGTGTTACTGGCGGTAAAGAGCGTATGCGTTATTATCTTGATCATTTTAATCAGGATTTTAAAAAACCGGACGATTTAGAGGATTTTATTGCCGCGCTACATAAGTTGAAAACGCACCATTATACTCAACTAATGTCTCAGGGCCATATACCATTACGGCTCGGAGTAGAGCGATTATTAAAAGATGCAATTGAGCAGGGTATTAGGCTTGCCATTGCAACCACGACTACCCCCAAGAATGTTGAAGTACTTTTAACGCAAACATTAGGTTCAGAATCGTTAGCTTGGTTTGATGTCATAGCAGCAGGCGACATTGTGGCCAGTAAAAAACCGGCACCCGATATCTATGATTATGCTTTAAAAGAGCTTGGCTTGAGTGCTAATAATTGTCTTGCTCTGGAAGATTCTCATAACGGCTTATTGTCATCTTTAGGTGCAGATTTAAAAACCATTGTAACGGTGAATGATTACACTCTGGATCATGATTTTAACGGTGCTTCACAGGTTTTGAACCATCTTGGTGAACCGGACGAAGCAAATCAGTTATTATCCGGTTTTCAGTGTCAGAACAATTTTGTCGATATCCAATGTTGCCGTGCCATTCTTGCCAGCAAATGAAGGACATTTCCTATTTAGGAAAATTAGCCTCCCGGGTTAATAAAATTAAGCCATTTTATGTTATGAAGTTGCTCGCTCGAGCTCGTGAATTGGAGTCTGAGGGTAGAAGCATTATTCATATGGAAATAGGCGAACCTGATTTTATCACGCCTAAACCGGTTCTAGATGCCGCTAAAAATGCCATAGATGCAGGTAAGGTACACTACACGCCAGCTCTGGGCTTACCTGAATTACGACAAGCTATCTCTGATTATTATCAGACACAATTTGAGTTAAATATCCCGGCTAATCGAATAGTTATAACACCGGGAGCTTCCGGCGCACTGTTGTTGGTGATGGGATTATTAGTCGATAATGGCCAAAAAGCTCTAATGACCGATCCCGGATATCCCTGTAACAAGCATTTTGCAGAATTTGTAAATGCCGATGCCAAATTAATTCCAGTGACTGCTGACACTAATTATCAATTAACCGCTGAGCTATTGGCCGAGTATTGGACACCCGATGTTAGTATCGTAATGATTGCATCACCTTCTAATCCAGCCGGTACAGTGATTTCGGCAACCGATTTGGCTGCTATTGCTCGCTTTGTAGCTTCGAAGGGTGCGAGTCTGGTGGTAGATGAAATCTACCAAAGTTTATATTACCAGGATCGTGCAAAATCAATATTATCGATTTCAAATGAGGCTTTTGTTATTAATAGCTTTTCGAAATATTTTACGATGACTGGCTGGCGATTAGGCTGGATTGTTGCACCCGATGATGATGCTGTCATTAATGGCCTCGATAATTTATCTCAGAATTTATTTTTGGCCGCGCCGACCGTTGCACAATATGCCGCACTTGAAGCTTTTAAACCGGCAACACTAAAAATTTTAGAGCAGCAGCGACTTGAGTTTCAATCCCGTCGTGATTATTTGTGTGATGCTCTGCTTGCAATTGGTTTTAAGATTGAGGTAATTCCAGTAGGTGCATTTTATATTTATGCAAATTGCAGTAAATTCAGTCTAGATAGTGAAGTGTTTTGTGATGACTTATTAGAAAATATCGGAGTTGCAATTACACCCGGTATCGATTTTGGTGAATTTAAAGCCAGACAACACGTTCGTTTTGCTTATACGACATCAATGGACAATTTAATCGAAGGGGTTTCCAGACTAAAAAAATATTTATTATGAATTATTTTTTAGCGTTTCATTTGTTAGTTCTTTATCTTCATAGGTTTCCTGTTGCGGCAGGTATTCTTCAACCCACAAAATAGTTGCTCCGGCAACAGCTGTTGGCATAACTAAAAAATTTACTATTGGGATCATGGTTGCTGCCGTGGTTATACCACCAAAACCCAATGTTAAGATTCGTTTCTCAGCTAAGTTTGCTCGAATATTTTTAAACGACATTGAATAATTTCCCATTGGATAATCCAGATATTGCAATGACATCATCCATGAACCATAAATCAGCCAAAGAAAAGGCGTGAGAATATTAATAACTGGAATGAACGATACAATAATTACCGGAATTGCCCACATAATTGCATAAGCAAGATTACGCAATGCATTCTTTAAACTGAGTGCAATTTCTGCCCATAAACCAAGTCCACTATTTGGCGGTGGTGTACCGGTCAGTTTTGTTTCAATTGCAAAGGCTAAAAAACTATTGAAGGGGGCAGCAATTAAATTGGCAATAATTGAAAAGCTAAATGAAAAAACCAATAAACAGATTATAAAAAACAGTGGCCATAAAATCCAGATTAACCAGTTTAATGCTTCGGGTAGAAAAGAAATGCGTGGTGGGAATGATGTAGACATGTTTGGAGTAGAATTGGTGTGAGGCATGCTGATGTATACGGCTG
>CAYOHQ010000206.1:0-6421 GCA_964403805.1 uncultured Thioalkalispiraceae bacterium
AAAGCTGAAGTTTTGGATAAATATGATGATTTTATCAAAGCATGGTTAGCTCAAATAGTTATTATGCCGGGTGATACGCACAAAAAAGTACAATAGCACTACCTTGCACACCCAAGTCAGTATCCCGATTCGAAAACTGCAACCTTTGGTGGGCCACCCAATAATGCCACTACAAAATGGCAATGACGTGACCGACAAAAATAACCGGATTGATGTTAAACACGATTTTATAAAACCGACTCAAGCCAACAATACGCTTGATATCTATAACGATGTTTACATGAACGATAAAATAGGGTTGCTGGCCTGCAAACGCTATGATGAAAACGGTAAACCCAAACCGTATACACAAGAAGAATTTACTAAAGTGATTCTTTATAATCTAACCGATTCAACAGACTATAAAGTGAAACTTAAAACTGAAGTGACCGAAGAAGAAAAAAAGAATTATCGTATTATAATCCAACGACCACACCGTATACTAAAGACAGTTATCGGTTGATTGGGGCGTCTAAAAATAAAATTAAAAATGAAAAACAATCTGGCGGTTACAAAAGTAAGGTCGATAAAGCCATACTTGCCGCGAAAAAATTTCACGACACACTGGCACTTGGTCGCCACCCCAAAACCTATCTTGCGGCTTCCACCGGCGTGACTACCGTTAAAAAAGTGGATTTACAGTTAACCCGTGATAACAACAAGAATTGGGTCTTGGATTTACCTTATAATACCTCGGACGATGGCGATGGCACCGTGCCCATCACTAGTCTGGAAGCATTGTATGCTCCCAAACCCGAACCAATCGCCATTCCTGCGGGCAAAGTCATTACCGGTAACAACAGCATTCACGCGGAAGTCCCCAAAAATACGATGGCGCTCGAACAAAGTGAACAGTATTTATTTACCTGTATGCGTTATATTGAATTAAATCCTATTCGAGCAAAAAATATGGTTAAACATCCTAAAGATTACCCTTGGTCGAGTTACCATTTTAATGCCAATAATAAAAATGACCCTCTGGTAACTACTCATAAATTATATCGTGCTATGGGTAATAACCGGCATGAACAATGTAACGCCTATAAATCATTGTTTAAGACTAAAATAAATAATACCGATTTAGATTCCATTCGAAATTCTACTAATAAAGCCTGGGTGTTAGGTTCGGATAAATTCAAGAAAAAGATTGAAAAACTATCGTCTCGGCGTATCAACCCTATTCCGAAAGGACGTCCGAAGAAATATGTCGAGTCTGACCCTAATTAAATTTGAAAACAAAAAAGCCCCGATGCTATTAACACCGAGGCTTTTTTATTTTATTTCGAAGTCCCGTTAGATGAATAAAGAAATATCAGACTGTCCGGCAAACTCGAAAAAGCTTGCTGCACCGCCTAATTCTATTCCATCAATGAAATCTTTTGAGTCAAAGTCGAATAAATCGACTGTCATTTGACAGGCTATCATTCTTACTTCGGCTTCGACACAAAGATCACGAAGTTCTTCTAAACTTGCAACACCTTTTGATTTCATCTTTTGTTTCATCATTGATGTCATCATGCTTTGCATTCCTGGTATGGCGGTTCCGATTACCGGGAACCATTTATCCATGCCTAATGGCATTGGCATTCCAGGGTTGCCTAGCGGGCTGACACTGACGTTTAATTTTTTATTTACCAACTGTAAACCATAGAAGGTAAAAAAGATTTCAACATCATAGCCCAGTGCTGCGGCTGTTGAGGCAAGAATGAATGGAGGATATCCCCAATCAAGTGTGCCTTTTGTTGCAATTATTGCTAGTTTTTTCTCAGACATTGGTCGCTCCTCGTAATTTCATGAATAGCTCCCTCATGTTTGCTGCGTACTGATTTTATAATTATTATAGAGTTAAGCTTTTTTGATTAGGAAGTAAAATTTACCACCATCTTCTTTTGATTCCATCAACTCATTACCCGTTTGTTTTGCAAAGGCTTCGAAGTCTTTAACAGAACCGGGATCAGTTGCGATAATATGTAATACCTGACCGCCGTCTAATGACGCTAATGATTTCTTAGCACGTAAAATTGGCAGTGGGCAGTTTAAACCTGATGCATCAAGTTCTTGGTCAAAGTTAGCCATTACAATTGTCTCCTTAACTCTATAATTAAAAATAAAAATTTAGATCGAATCCGACACAAAACTGTAATTTAATTGTGATATAAATTAGAGAACTGTATTAGTATTCAACCTTACGCTTATATTTGCTTTTGCAACAATATGCTATTTGCTGCAGTACCGCAACCTCATTTAACACTATCAGAAAAAGATAGCATAGAATCAATCAATTTTATATCCGGGCCTATTTATTAAATCAACAAAATCAATACGTTAATTGCTCAATACTCAGTTTATAGTATGGCCATTATTTACCCAGGCTAAAATTCCGCCTCTTAAATTATAGACGTTTTTATGTCCAAGATTACTTAAATAACTGCATGCTTGAGCTGAACGTGCCCCACTGTGGCAATATAAAATGACAGTTTCATGTTCTTTAATTGACTCTTGATGCAAAGGTACTGTGTGCAAGGGCATATTTTCAGAACCCGGAATTTTACCTCGCTGTACTTCTGCTGTATTGCGAACATCAATTAACTTTATGCTTGGCTCTACTTTGTCCAACATCGTTTTTAATTCGGTAATATCGACTTCTTTAACTAATTGCATTTAAACACCTCTTGTAGGACTTTTAACTCAGTTTAATTGTGAAGCTGTCTCTGAGAAAATCGCTAACAAAAATAAGGTTTATCAGAAACTTAGTATATTAATAAATAGTAATATAGCATCAAGTTTGTTTATTTCAAGCACTATTTTTAATTAATTGATGTTAATTTCTATAATGTTTACATATACTTAACTTAATTAGGTTAATTTAGTATTATCGAATTTATATTAATTATGCGATATTGAATTTGCACAAATACTAAGCAAATAATTAAACTGGATAATACCCGATGAAGAATGAACTTGATCTATTAATTGATAGTCCCAATAAAGTAACTAATAATTCAGTGCTTTGCTACTGCTTACGGTGTTTTGAGTATTAAATGAGATTTAAACGAATTTTATCGACGTCACTATTTCTTTTCGGTTTAGGAACTTTACTGAACCCGGGCTATGCTCAGCAGATAAATTTACCTGACATTGGTGATAGTGGTGCAGCTCTGGTTACCCTAGAGGATGAGATTCGTACTGGGGAGGCTGTGTTGCGTAATATTCGCCGTGCTGGTGGGCTTATTGAAGATCCCGTTTTAGTCGCCTATATCAATAGACTTGGTAATAAACTGGTTGCTGCCAGTGTTGATAAAAAAACGCCCTTTCACTTCTTTATTATTAATGACGGTTCTGTAAATGCCTTTGCCCTGCCTGGTGGTTATGTGGGTGTTCATTATGGTTTATTGTTAGCGATGCGTGACGAGAGTGAACTTGCTGCAGTACTGGCACATGAAATAGCTCACGTAACACAACGCCACCATGTTCGCTCCTATGAGGCAGGAAAAGGTTCTAATACTGCCATAATTGCGGCTGTTATTGCGGCTATTATATTAGGAGGCAGTAACTCTGATGTTAGCCAGGCGGCACTTGCCTCGGCGGTTGCCGGCTCAGCTCAAACCCAGATTAATTTTACCCGGTCTAATGAAAAAGAAGCCGATCGAGTCGGCATTTATATTTTGGATGATGCCGGATTTGATCCCAAAAGCATGGCCGATACTTTTCAGGTGTTAGCTGACTCTAGTCGTTTATACGGTCGACAAGCTCCGGAATATTTATTAACTCACCCTGTTAGCTCAACCCGGCTAGCCGATGCGAGAAACCGTGCTCGTTCTTTAAAACAGCATAACAAAATTCGGGTATCTGAATTACAATATCACCTTGCTCGAGCAAAATTAAGAGTATTTACCAGCAGTAATCTCGATGATACATTAAAAGCATTTGAACAAAACTTAAAAACCGGTAGTTACCTCAATCACGAAGCCGAAATGTACGGTTATGCACTTGTTTTAATTGAAAGAGAGAAATATAACAAAGCTGCAAAATTTGTTAGTTTATTAACTAAATCAGATCCAAACAGCATTGCTTTTATGTTATTGGATGCAAAGCTAAACTATAAATCGGGTAAAATTCAAGTTGCATTACAGCAATTACAACAAGCATTAAAATTGTATCCTTCGAATGCGATATTAACTGAATACTATGTTGCGTTATTACTAAAGACCAATAATGCCAAACAAGCCCGTAAAATTTTACTAACATTTTTACGTCAACCTGCTCCAAATCCACGATTTTATAAACTACTGTCAAATGCTGAAAATAGTCTCAAAAATACCGTTGGTGCACATGAGGCATTAGCTCACTTCTATTATGATATGGGACAAACGCACAGCGCCATTGAACAAATCAATATCGCGTTAAAAAGCAAAAAAATTGATTTTTATACCAGCTCTCGCTTAGAATCACGTTTAAAGGAATTAATGCAAGAAAAATTACTACTCGAAGAAGCCAGTGCACACTGAGTTTGTCTTTCTCAGTTAAACCATAAAATTTCACTTACCTATTTTAGAAAATATTAATTTACTAATTTAAAAACGATCATTAAACATAATGACATCAGTACTTGCCATCTGGTCTACATCATGTATTCTAGGACTATAGAATAATTGCTATTTTTTAGCCAAAATTCTAATAAGTGTATTTTCATGTATGAGAATGCTTAACGGTTTGGTGTCTTTTTTACAAAGGATTAAACCAAAATTATAATAACATGAACGATTTTAGAATTAAAATCTTGAGGAGGAAATCATGCGGAAGCCCGCTTTTTTCATAGCTGCTACAAGTGCTGTAGCTATAATACTTGCAACATCAAGTGTTACATTACCTGAGCTTGCATTTGCTGATGCAAGTCTTATTGCGAAAGGCAAAAAAATTGCTGAAAACCGTAAAAAAGGTAATTGTTTCACATGCCACCAATATGAAGGTGCCGTTGCACCCGGAAATATTGGACCGCCACTTGTCGCGATGAAAGCACGCTTCCCTGATAAAGCGAAATTGCGTGATCAAATTGCCGATCCAACGAAAGCAAATCCTGCAACTGTAATGCCTCCTTTCGGGAAGTATGAAGTGCTAAACAAGGCTGAAATTGATGCCATCGTTGAATGGGTTTATTCATTATAACAATAATTAATTTTTAGGAGATCAAACGATCATGCAACGTAGAACCTTTTTAAAAGGAACGCTTGCCACGAGTACATTAGCCATTGTTGCTAGTGCTGGCATGTTAAGTCCTCGTACAGTATTGGCAGCCTGGCCAAAATCTGCTTTTGAAGCCAAAAGTGTTGATGATGCACTTAGTTCATTGCTAGGTAATGCTCAAACAACACCTTCAGGTGACATTAAAATTAAAGCGCCAGACATTGCTGAAAACGGTGCTGTAGTACCAGTTACGATTACGACCAGTATTACCGGTATTGAATCAATCAGCATTGTTGCCATGAAAAATGGTAATCCTTTAGCTGCTAATTTTGTCATGAGTAGCAACACCAAAGGCTTTATTTCAACTCGTATTAAGATGGGTAAAACTTCTGATATTGTTGCAATAGTAAAAGCAGGTGGCAAAAGCCATGCTGCACGTAAAAACGTCAAAGTAACCATCGGTGGTTGTGGCGGTTAAACCCTAATTAAGCGAGGAATAAAATAATGGCTAAAACAATACGTATACGCGCCAGCGCGAAGGGTGATATCACCACCGTGAAGGCTTTAATCACACACCCAATGGAAACCGGAAGACGAAAAAACAAAAAAACCGGCAAAAAGTTTCCTGCAGAATTCATTCAAGAAGTTAATTGTGAACACAATGGAACAACTGCAATGACTGCTCAATGGGGACCAGCAATTTCTAAAAATCCTTATCTTTCTTTCCAGTTTACTGGTGGTAAAAAAGGGGACACAATAAAAATTAGCTGGGTAGATAACAAAGGTAAGAGTGATTCACTCTCTGCCAAAATTAAATAAGAACTACAGGAGCATAACAATGAAAAAATTACTCATCGCAGCTGTTGCCTGTACAATTGGTGCAGTTCCTATCCTTGTTCAAGCATCACCGGCAAGTGATTTAAAAGAGTTTAGAGCTTATTTCTTTAAGAAATTCCCAGGGGTTTCATTACAAGAGTTCTCTAATGGTATTTACGCAATTGATAAAGATCGTCGTCAAGAATGGGAAGCAATGGAAGAATTTCCTCCATACGAACCTGCTGTGGACATAGGTAAAGAATTGTTTGAAAAACCATTTAAAAACGGCAAAACTTATTCAAGCTGTTTTAAAAATGGTGGTATCGGAATCAGACAAAACTATCCGTACTTCAATAAACGTACCGGCAAGATCAAAACCCTT
>CAYOHQ010000207.1:0-6412 GCA_964403805.1 uncultured Thioalkalispiraceae bacterium
ATTTCAATTACGGACGAATATCAATCCAGGCACGCCGACCCATTTTTGAATTAGGCCCTAACACCCTGCTCGTTACAGTATTATTATTAGTATTAACTGGTGTACCGATTGTAGATGGTTGATTCGGATTGCCATTTCCGGAACCTGGTGTATTAACATAATCGGCAATTTTACTATACTCCTTATCATAATTTTTTTGAGCTTGATCAATATTCGCTTGATTACCTGTTGCCTTGGCACTATCTAATGCCAGTTTTGCTTTCCCGAGTGCATTTGTTGGATCATTGATAAGTGCATTTAATTGTGCTGGATTCAATCCTGCAATTTCATATGCCTTTGCTGCAGCCCAATTACTATCACCATAACAAGGTTTAGAATTGATGACATTCGGATTATTTTTAAATGTAAGATCATATAAATCGCCGAAGTGCCAAAATAAAGTCGATTCGTATAAAAAGGCAAGATTAGTTGAGCCAATCCCGGTTATTGAATTATTCCGATTAGCTTCCAGGCCACCATAAATTTCACCCGTTACTTCTTTTAATGTAATATTAGTGCCATTGATTCGAATTTTAGTTGGTAAATCAGTTGGTACTTGCTTAACAACTGTTGTTGGATCCAATTTATATTTATTAACATCAATCAATTGTGTCACTAATGCGCCATTTCGCCATCGCTTATTAATATTAATTTTTGGATTTGGTGATTTAACACAACTGGTCATTGTTGGATGCAATCCACCATCGATAATGGCACGGTTGTTAAACGAATTGGTAAATTTTCCTGTGCCGGCGTTAACAGTCGTTAAAATTTTATTCAGCGTATAAATCAGTGGTTTGCCATTATCAACCATCATTTTAGCAAAATCAGTCGGCACAGCACCGGCCGCTTTCCAGGCATCCAGTTTTTGCTGTATTAATTTTTGATACTCAACAACATTCCAACTCTCATTACCGATATTTAATTCACTACCCGGTGATAAATCCGCATTAGCTATAATAACAAAAAATTCTTTTGCATTGCCAATACCAACTTCTGTCACACGATTTAACTTTATACCTGCAGTACCGGTATTATCCGCACGCATCTGCTTACAATGTAATTCAAGATTAATATAATCTACTTCAACGGTGCCATGGGCTTTATCATATTCATGTTGATGTCCATCGGTCATTCCTGATAATCCATCCCCCACACCTGTCCCGGTTCGAACAAATGGCGAGTTTGTTGATGGTGGTATAAGTGCTCCAGACGCATCAACTTTAACACCTGCTGCCCGATTTCCTTTTTCATAACAATATTGATCCGCAATATTACTGGCTAATCTGCCTCCAACGGGGGAATCAGTATCAACATCAATATGGCCGTGTGCGAAACCTCCAGGAACCTTTCCGGTTTTAGGAGGATCAATAACCGGTAAGCCCAAGCCGTTAATAAAATTAGCATCTACACCATTACTTACCCGGGTAATTAATTGTCGTGAAAAAGATCCAGTACCTTGCTTAACTCCAACCGGAATATCGCCAGGTCCTGTTTGTGCACCCGAGGCATCCACCGGAAAATTGACTGTATCTAGCGCATCAAAAATTTGATCATCGTTAAGATCATAAAATATTGAATTGGCAGCACCATCATAAAAGTCTACTTGAATTAGCCAAGCCGCTTTCGTCACTGGATTAATCGACATAATTTGAAAACGCCCTGCGCGTAAATTAGGATCAAGCACCACGCGTTCACCGACAGGTAAATCGACTTTCCAACCATCCCGTGTGGTCCAGTTTATTGGTAAAGGGTTAAGCGGATCTTCAATAATAGTTCTAATGGTTCGAGTGGGAATGGGAGGATTCGTTATTACAATATCGGCTGATAAGCTATGGTTAATTAAATTAGTATTACTAACAAATTGAGCGATATCGGTATCTCTAATGCCGTAAAGTGACTGTTGTGCTGTGTTTGTTACATCCGCTTTACTCAGTAAGCTGCCTGTGCCAAATAAAACAATTCGCCCGCCATTAGGATGATTTGTAATTTTTGGAGCAGTTGTTATTGGCTTATTTGTACCGGCGCTAAATAACAAATCTGCTTTTGCTTTACTGTTTAAATCAAACCGATATAAATTACCTTGAATATCACCAGCATAGGCAAAATCAACAGCACCATCACCATTGGTATCAATTAAAGTTGGGCGAGAAAGGCCATTAGCAGTAATGGTATTATTAGCTTCAATTGTCGTTATTACTCCCTGACTATTAATTAGTAATAAACTTGCAACATCGTTAGTGCTACTATATCCATTACCGGTAATGACATACCAGTTGCCATCAGGTAGGTTTGCTATTTCAGCTTTATCATAAATATATCCAACATCAAGATTGCTACCATCGAGTTCCCAAAGCACCTTGTTATTAGCAGCAGCAAGACTCGATTCACTACCGAGATCAGGATTACTAATATCAAGCGCAAACAAACCCTTGCCACCAGCACCGAGAGAACCAACCAGAATACTGTGCCAATTTATATTCCCAAAATCCATGTCACCTGCAGTCAGTGCGCCATCAACATAATACTGGTGTTGATATGGTAGTTTTGCGAGTAGGTTTAATTTCCCAATTAGCATTGATGGGATATACGCGTATATCTCATCACCTGTCGATGCATTAAAAACATGTAACATGCCATCATTTGCACCAGCATAAAGTCGTGGGGCCCGTAATACATTTTGTCTCTTATAGAGTGCATATCCAGGATCAAAAATCATTGATCTGGGTTCTGCAACATAAACTGGATCAGCATGAACAATATCACCAAGAATACTGTAGCGTTGTCGTAATAGTCCACCGGGACTCCAATTAACCTCATTACTTCGGCTACCACGAATATAATCTAAAATATTACTCTTAGTTGCACTAACAGGAGTAGCGTCCAAACTTAATTGCTGTGCTGATGTTAGCGAATTCCAGGTAAATGGTATTTGATTAGGAACAACTCCCACACCGTTAGTCGTTATGATCTTGCGTTGATTTTGAAAATAATTATTCGAGTAATTATTAGTGTTCTTAATAAACTGCAATCGAGCCGACCAGTTAATTCCGCCATTTGCATTATTACTATTAGTCGGTGGGTTAGTACTAAGATCAACCGTAGTTGAAATTGAGCCATTCGCAAGTAAATCAAATTGTACAATATCACCTTGCCATGAGCCATTTTCAAACCAGGGTCGATATGCGTATGCTAATGAAACAGATTCAAGATTGGTCGTATTAACAGCATACGATGCAATAGTAGAATAGGGCATAGTTGCAGGATCAATAACTGCTGTTGCACTTAATAAAAGTGATACCAACATTAAAGAAATAAAACTAATAAAAGATTTAAATGACGAATGAATCATTCCTTCGAAAACTCCGTATATTTATTCTATTGTGGTGCTACTGCTGTTACATAAACCGATTGAACTAACCGAATTGCACCTCGTGCAGCAGTGCTACGTGCTGTAATTCTGTATAAGTGCGCATTATCACCAGGAACATTATTATTTTGCGTCACTGAAATTGAAGCTCCTTTAAGAGCAACACGGCCGGTATACTCGATAACATAGAGTGAATTGCGTGATGCACCGGTATGAATCGCCGCAGTAACTGGACTCCAATTAAAAGTGGTAAAATCAATTGCTGCTATATTGTTAGTTTTTAAATCATAATAACCAGTCGCAGGTTTTGCATTAACATTCTTTCCAAAATCATCAACCGTAGTTTCTGCAAAACGTAATGCAGTTTCTGCGTCATTTAAAGCCTGTGTATGATATTGAGTATTCCCCGTCATCAATACCTGTGTATTGGTGGAGTTCATTGAACCAACAATCAGCATTGTTAATACTAATAATATAATCAGTGATAATATTAGTATTACACCCGATTGGTATTTCGGTACCAAAATATGTATATTTTTTCTAGTCACTCAACGTCTCATTTGTTATTAATTTCTTAATGCAACAGTGCTGGTAAACAACTGCCGTTTAAAATTATCTCTTGGTGTGAAAGGAGGAAAATCACCCATAGTATACGTTTTAAATTGTCTTTGAATATTGGGTTCAACAACTGAAGGACAGCTCGCACGTGCTAATATCCAGAACCGAACAGCAACTACCTGGTTCCAGTTAGGTGTTACAGTAATATCGTTACTAATAAGTTGTGAATCAAAATACTGATTCACTGATTGATCATTATTAGTATCAACGCCATATTTAAATTGTATATTCTCAATTCCGGCTGCAACTTCCTGCCGATTCGGCAATCCTTCCTCATTTAATGATTCACGATATAATGTCGGTATTGGAATCGGATTTTTATTGGCATCATTAAATCGACAAAATCGGCCACTATTACCGATGTAATAAGCAAAAGCGCGTAAACGACCTGTCGATTCTGGAGTACCATCGTTAATCGTATTTAAAGGATCATTTGATTGCGCGCCATGAAATACCCTCGCTGATTTAAATGAACTGCGAAGATAATAGCGCTCTTTTTCCAATGCAACTTCATTTCTGCCATCAACATAATGCACAGCCAAAACATCCCCTGCTACATAATCTGCTGCAATACAGGCATACGGAACAACTGGATCATTCATACCGACAATTCGCCTGTCCAGCATTAGTCCCCAGGTAGCGTCTTTAGGACAGGTATTGTTATTTTTAATCGGAGCTGCAGTACCAGAGACTGTGTCAACACCAGGGTTATAGCCATAGTAACCAGTTCGTCTTAAATCACTTATGAGCATGTCAAAAACAAAACGACCCGACTCCTGCAATTTTGAAGAATCTTTTTGTACTAAAAATGAATTCTTACTGGCGCTATACATTTTAACTATTCCGATTGCCAATATAGAACTAATCGCCATAGCAACAACTAACTCGATTAAACTCAAGCCATTACTTTTTATTTTAATAGTAAATTTCATAAATGAACCACTAATTGAAAACATCGAAGATCATTTGGCCCCTGAGATGGGCAATTAAGCCCTGTTGCACCACTGCGATCTTCATCCCATCGAACAGTAACTGTGTAATTTGGATAAGCACCCGTAATTTCACCACTGCCTGACAATAATTGTTGATTTATATTTTGCTTCCATTGACTTTGATCATAACTAACAATGCCACTCGATAAACAATTTCCAAGTGTACAACTGTCATTAACGGGTAATGAAGTCAAACTTGAAACCAGATACGCATCTCGCGCTTGTCTGTTTGCCATCATGCGATCTGACATACTATACGCCAATATGATCGCCTGATTACGGGAAGATGATTCACTACTATTTTCCAATGCAATTACCTGCATCCCGGCTAAACCCAATATACCGACAGCAAAAATTACCATCGCAACCATTACTTCTAATAGTGAAAAACCATAACTAACTGTTCTGGATATTTGATTACTCACAAATGTCATTTTGCTTCCTTGTTTAACTTTTGTTTTAAGGGCAATTAAAATTCGAATCTAAATAAGTAACACCAGTAGGTGTTACGGTTAATGATTTACCGGCATTATCTTCCGGTTTAACTCTTATGGTATTGCATAGTGTAAATACAATATTGCTTATGATGTTAATTCGACCATCATAACTAAATTGTATTGCTGGGATTGCAGCATTCGATGTTAAAATGGTATTACCACTAAAAGCATCGACATGACTTAAAATCTGATTTGCATTACTGGGTAAAATAATATCCCAACCATTCGCCCAGTTTGCCGGATTTGTGGCAACGATACTAACATTCCGTCCGGTTTTTATTGCTTCCGATCGAGCTTGTGCAATTGCACCATTAAAATTATTAATTTGAGATACAATACGGTTATTAGAAACCATCACTTTAAAATTTGGCAGTGCAATAGTAATTGCAATCGCAAACACGGCTAGTGTAATTAATAGTTCAACTAGAGTAAATCCAGAACTCAACTGACTACTGATATAAATTTTACAGGAATTTATTCTGTTTGTTGTGACTGAACATTTTGACTTATTTAAATTCATATTGAAAATAATCCATTACATAACCAACACAAAATACTAATTATATTTTACTAGCACCCCACTAAATTACAATCACGCTAGATGCAACTCAGGATAGAAAAAGCTACCGTTAGTCTGATAAAAATTAAAATATTGAGCATAAAACAAACGAAAAATAATTCAAAAATCCAAGCAAATTATGCTCATGAAATAATCGGGATTAAAATTAAGTTTTGTTATTAATTAACGATAAATATCAGTATTTTAACAAATAATAATGTTCTGACTATTTTGACAAATAATTGACAGAAATTCTGAATTTTTGATAAAAATTGGCCATACTTAACTAATAAACACAATTATCTTATAGATAGAAAATAATAATAATTAAATAAAT
>CAYOHQ010000208.1:0-6409 GCA_964403805.1 uncultured Thioalkalispiraceae bacterium
TTTTCCATGATATTCTCCTGACTTGTAGTCAATAAATTTGATGTTACGACAGATCATAGATTGAATTTTTTAATTGAAAAGCGCAAAATATTGCTTAAATCAATCAGTTTTTTCGATGTATAGGGGGGTAAATGCAAGCACCAAGAGTCAGTCTGGAACAATGGCGTGCTTTTCAAGCAGTTGTTGATTACGGTGGATTTGCACAAGCTGCCAGGCAATTACACCGAAGCCAATCGGCGATTAGTTATACCGTAGGCAAGTTACAAGAGCAGCTCGGTATTAACTTATTGCAAATTGAAGGGCGCAGAGCATTATTAACTGAAACAGGTGAAGTGTTATTGCGTCACTCTCGTCACTTATTGCGGCAAGCACTTGAGCTGGAAAATATTGCCGATAGCCTCGAGCAGGGTTGGGAGCCAAACATTCATATTGTTGTTGATAACCTGTTTCCGAGTGAAATACTGATGGCCGCATTACAGCAATTTAACCCTCTCAGCCATGGCTGTGCAGTCAATCTTACTGAAGTGATGCTCGCCGGTGCAGAAGATATGATTCATGACAATAAAGCTGATATTGCGATTACCAGTAGAATGCCAAATAATAGTCTTGGAGAACAATTTTTTAAAATTAAATTTATTGCAGTAGCGAAAGCGGATCATGCACTGTTTTCACTCAATAGAAAAATAACAATGTCAGATTTAGAGCGTGAAATGCAAATGGTTATTAGTGACTCCGGAAATCGAAAAAGAATTGATGCCGGCTGGTTAGATGCAGAACGTCGCTGGACAGTGAGTAGTTTAGAGACAGCTATTGTGGCAGTCTCGAATGGTCTAGGATTTGCTTGGTTACCAGAACATCGAATAAAAACATTATTGCAACAAAAAATATTATCACCTTTACCACTCACTGAAGGAGCGGTTTTCAATGCCAGTTTGTATCTTGTATTAAAATCAAACCCGGGCCCTGGTGTTCGTTTATTTTCGGAAATTTTACAACAAACCATTGTAGATAAGAATACGATAAAGTAATTAATTTTAAAGGCTAGAATAATGATATTAGAAGTTGCAATTCTTGATGTTAAATCAACACTAATAGATGACTTTGAAAGTGCATTTAACAAAGCTCAAAAAATAATTTGTTCTCAAGCGGGTTATGTTTCACATCAATTGCAAAAATGCGTCGAAAAAGAAAATCGATACATTTTGTTGGTTAATTGGGAAACGCTAGAAGACCATACAGCTGGGTTCAGAAAATCAGCAGATTATCAACAATGGAAAGCGTTACTGCATCATTTTTATGAACCATTTCCTATAGTTGAACATTACACGTTAATTAATAGTTAAAAGTGTTTACCTTGTAGCAGTAAATAATTACACTAAATTATTGCTATAACAGGTGGATCTTATATGGAAATCAGATTATCGACAATTAATGACGCTTTACATTTATCACAATATTACCTTAATAATGTTGAACACCTAAAACGCTGGGAACCAAAGAAAGACAAGAATTACCATGATCTAGATTCATGGACGCAGCGTTTACAGCAAAGAGAAATTGATATAAATGAAAATAAAGCGGCTTACTTTATTGCCTGTGATGAAACTACAAAAGAGGTTATAGCTACCTGTAATTTAACCGGGATTGTATTTGGCGCATTTCATGCCTGCTACATGGGCTATTCAGTCTCAGAATTGTATCAAGGCAAAGGCAAAATGAAACAACTTTGTTCTTATGTTATTCAATATGCATTTGATGAATTAAAGCTTAATAGAATAATGTCAAATTACATGCCTAATAATATAAAATCAGAAAATTTATTAGCGGGTTTAGGTTTTGAAGTTGAGGGTAAAGCAAAAAGATATTTATATATTAACGGGCAATGGCAAGATCATATTTTAAGCTCATTATTAAATCCTGACAATAGCAAAGTTAAATGATTAACACATTGGCGATTGCTAATTATCGATCACTACTCAATTTAGTTATCCCATTAAATAATTTAAATGTTATTACCGGCTCGAATGCCAGTGGTAAATCCAATTTGTATCGCGCACTACGGTTATTAACAGAAACAGCACAAGGTGGTGTGATTAGTGCATTAGCAAAAGAAGGTGGTCTTAATTCTACATTTTGGGCTGGCCCCGAAAAAATTTCTAAAAATATGCGAACCGGAAATGTCGCTATTCAAGGTGGGCCACGACAAAAACGGGCACGTTTACGATTAGGTTTTAGCAGTGATAGTTTTGGCTATTCGATTTCATTGGGTTTACCCAAACCATCGAACTCGGCATTTGCATTAGATCCTGAAATTAAACGTGAATGTATTTGGGCGGGTAATAGTTATCGTCCTGCGAGTTGTTTGGTCGATCGCGATGCTGCTGTTATTAAGGTTCGTTCCAATCAAAAGTGGGATGTTATTGCTCAACATACGAATAGCTATGATAGTATATTCGGTGAAATTGCTGACCCAACTCGAGCACCTGAAGTTGTCACATTGAGGGATGATATTCGCGCATGGCGATTCTACGATCATTTTAGAACGGATGCAGATGCACCACCACGATTACCACAACTAGCAACAAGAACTCCGGTACTACACCATGATGGTCGAGATCTTGCAGCAGCGTTACAGACTATTATCGAAATTGGTGATAATCAGGCATTGGATGATGCTATCTCCGATGCATTTCCTGGTGCAACTATTAACATTGCGTTGCATGAAAATGGGCGATTCGAAGTCGAATTACATCAAGAAGGATTATTACGGCCATTATCAGGATCAGAACTATCCGATGGAACCTTACGTTATTTATTGTGGGTTGCTGCGTTACTAACACCCAGACCACCACCGTTGATGGTTTTAAATGAACCCGAAACCAGTTTACACCCGGATCTATTACCGGCTCTTGCCAGACTCATTATAACAGCATCTAAAACAACACAAGTTTGGGTAGTCTCTCATGCAAGTCGATTGATTGCAGCCCTGGAAGATTCTTTTGATTGTAATTCGATTGGTTTAGACAAAATGTTAGGACAAACGCAAGTTGTAGATCAAGGTATCCTGGATGAACCGTCGTGGCACTGGCCGGATAAGAATAAATAATTATTTTCATGACTATATCGAATACTATTCGGGTATTGGCATTTTCAGGTAGTCTCAGAAAAGACTCTTATAATACTATGTTGTTAAATGCGATTACTAAAATAGTACCTGATGAAATTGAGGTTGTAATATTTAACTCAATGGCACAAATACCATTATTTAATCCGGATAATGATGATGAATCAGTTGCTATTGTTAATGAATTTCGCAGTGAAATAAAAAAATCGGATGGTCTTTTAATAGCGAGTCCTGAATACGCTCATGGTATTTCAGGTGTATTAAAAAATACTCTCGACTGGTTAGTTAGTGGTGATGAGTTCCCGTATATTCCAGTTGCACTGTGTAATACTTCTCCAAGAGCAACACATGCACAAATAGCATTGCGTGAAGTACTATCAACAATGTCTGCTAATATTATAGAACAAGCATCAATCGGTGTAGCATTGTTAGGTACTGATTATAATGTTATGGATTTAATTAAAAATAAAGAAATCGTTGAATTGATTAACACCAATATGGCAATTTTTAAAAGTGCAATTATAAAAAGTGACAGATATTTATATGGCAAATAATATCTCATGCCATCGAAAACGCAATAAATCACTTGGCCTGCTTGAACTAATCGCTATCGCACTGGGTGGAATGGTAGGTGGTGGTATTTTTACTATTCTGGGTATTTCTGTTTCAATTATTGGTGTATTTACACCTGTTGCGATAATTATTGGTGGACTAATTGCCTCTCTTGCTGCCTATTCTTATATTAAACTTGGCGTTTATTATAAAGATGAAGGCGCTACTTATATTTTTTATAAAAAAACATTTCCTGAATCATCATTTTCTGCTTCTCTAATAGGCTGGTGGGTTATCTTTGGTTAT
The DNA here is from genome assembly GCA_964403805.1 of uncultured Thioalkalispiraceae bacterium. Classification (GTDB taxonomy): domain Bacteria; phylum Pseudomonadota; class Gammaproteobacteria; order UBA6429; family Thiohalophilaceae; genus CAYQUC01. The sequence goes on from CAYOHQ010000208.1 coordinate 3,983, forward strand.
ATTAGTACGCTAGCATTATATGCTTATACATTTTCATCTTATGCCCTTAGTGGTTTTAGTTTTGCCGATAATGAATGGATACGTAAATTAGTTGCTGGAGGTGTTATACTGGTTTTTACTCTGATCAATGTCTGGAGTGTTAAGGGCATGGGCAAAATTGAAGATATTATGGTTTATACGAAACTGGTAATACTCGTTGTTATTTCAGTTGTGCTTCTTAATCATAGCCAAACAACACTTCCAGTATTATTACACACTAATTCAGATGTCAGCATTTTATCAATTCTAATAGTTGCATCTCTTACCTTTGTTGCTTATGAGGGGTTTCAACTCATTATCAATGCTGTAAATGAAATGGATAACCCTGAAAAGAGTATCCCAAGAGCGATTTATTCAGCATTAGTTATCGTTATTATTATTTATGTTGTTATATCTATGGGGGCCATATTGGCAATTCCGTTTGATGAAATTATTCAAAATGAAGAATATGCTCTTGCATCAGGAGCAGAAACGGTACTGGGGCATTGGGGGTCTAAAGTTGTAATTTTAGGTGCGCTATTAGCGACCAGTAGTGCAATCAGTGGTACTGTTTTTGGTGCTTCCAGGCAAATTGCTGTAATTGCTGATGATGGATATTTCCCTACTATTCTGGCAAAACGAAACAATCACATTCCGGTTTATGCGATTGTATTAATGGCCGTGATGGCATTTGTCCTAATATTAGCTGGTAGTCTTCAAATTATTTTGGAGTTTGGTAGTATAACGTTCTTATTGGTGTCATTATTGATGGCATATGCTAATTATAAAATTCGGGATTTAACACACTCATCCCTGTTAATTACGATTTTTTCCATGATAGGATTATTACTGGGCACTAGTCTTATTATATATTACGAAATTAATAATCAACCACAACAATTGATTTATATTATAGGTTTGTATGGCGTATTGACAATTGCATCATGGTTATATTCAAAAGGTAGAAATCAAAGACAAAATGCGAGAAAATTTAAAGAAAAAAATAATACAGGTTTGTAATACTAAAATTGAATCCAAGGGATTAAATGTTGGTTTATCGTTTTATGCTTTTTTTGCTAATAAAAATGATGATCCGGAAATGTTAATGGAAGCAGCAAAGTGGTGGATAATGGATAATAAATTTGATCATTTTGAAAAGGCCGTTAAAGTAAAAGAAATAGTAGAAAAAATATAAGTTAACTCTCATATTTGTATGATAGATTTAAAAAGGAAAAACATTATTGTTAAATAATGTTTTCTCGTACAAGATGTACAATTGCCTGAGTTACTGTCTTAAAATGTAATTTTGTTAATGCAATTGATACATGTTCCTTCACAGTGTCTTCACAAATCCCTAATTCATGTGCAATTTCTTTATAAATATATCCGTTAGCACGAAATCTGAGAATTTCTAATTGTCGAGTAGTTAATTTTTTTTAACGCTGTTTTTCATGGTAGATGTGCATTCAATAAAAATGAAAGTATAGAGCATGAATAATTTAAAAATATGTAAATAATTACATATTTAATATTTACTATTAACATTGGTTAATGATAAATAATTTTTTAATTGTTAAATATATTTTACCCCACTAAAAAGGGGATTGCTGTGATGGTTTTTGAAAGCTAATGTTAGTTCAACACTGAAAAGTGTGTTGACAAGTATGATGTATATTTAATTTTTAATTTAACATTAGGAGAAACGCATGAAAACAAAAAATAGTAGTAACTATAGTTACAAAGCTATATTAGTTGCATTAGCTGCTTCATTCTTTATTATGGCCCCTTCCTATGCTAGTCACGCTAATCAAGGACCAAGTGGTGGTACTGGTGGAGGTAGTTTTAATGACTGGTGCAGAAGTAGTGAAAATCTACATGAATTACGAGTACGCTCAGGTTCGTGGTTAGATGCAATTCAAGTTAGCTGCATTAATAATGCAACAGGAGCTCATCGTGTTTTTGGTCAGCGTGGCGGTAATGGTGGTGGCTTGAGAATTATTTCTTTTGCTCCGGGTGAAGGAATTTCATCTATAACTGGATATTATAGCAATTATGTTCGTTACTTGAGAATACGAACTACAAATAATCGAACATTTACATTTGGAAAACCCGTTGGTCGATATTTTTCATACTATAAACCTAAGAGTAATAGAATTTCAGGTTTTCTTGGTGCTTCTGGTAAATATCTGGATTCTATAGGTGTAAGCTGGCGTTAATATTGTTGTTATTATAGTAAAGCGGCAGTATAAAAATTGCTGCTGTTTTACTATATGTAGAGGTAGGATTTAAAAAAATAGTTGATTTTGGGTTTTCTATCTAATTTAATTATTAAAAAGTAGGGTTGCTATGAAAATTATATACAAAAATATTTCAATGATTACCGTATTACTGATATTAGTATCATTTTAT